>CAXBBB010000260.1:0-4612 GCA_963973615.1 uncultured Rhodothermales bacterium
CGTGTGAAATTTTCACGGGCCTGGTGGAAATCCATGACCTGACCGAGTCCCTTCCATGCCAGCTTGCCCAGTTCGCGTAGGGCAGGAGCGAAGTCGGCGGTAATGAGCACGACGGCGTCGGCCTGCCTGAGCAGGCGGCGTTCCATCTGCCGATAGTAGCGCCCCGCCAGTTCGCCGATGACGGGAATCTTGCCCCGAAGCAACCGCAGCGACGCTTCACCGATCAGATCCTGGAGCCAGAACACGATGGGAATGCCGAGCGCCCGGCACGTCCGCTGCAGTCGGTCTTGAGCGTCGAGCGGCGTATTGGCCGACAGCACGACGTCGGGCCGGATCTCACGCACGGTAGCCGAAAGCGCTCGTCCGTAGGCCAGATCGCCCCGCAAGCGCGCCGTCATGCGCTCGCGGTCGTAGCCGTCGACGGTCAGGCCGAGCGGCTCAAAAGTCTCGGGATCATCCGAGCGGCGACCCAGAGCGCCCTGGGGCGTCGTCCGTAGCGAGGCGCAGTACACGTGTGTGACGGCGTGCCCACGCGCGGCGAGCGAGCGGCTAAGTTCGACCTGAAACGGGTGGCCGACGAAGTCGTGGACGAGAATGTTCATTCGGTTGCGAGGAGGTCGAGCCAGAGACGCCGCACGTAGTCGGGATGATAGGCGGTATCGAAACGCGCGCGGGCAGCTTGAGAAGCCGCGAGCCAGCGCGTTTGGTCCGAAAAACTACGGAGCGCGTCGGCGAGGGCTCTGGGATTGCGTGGCGGCACGAACGACGCTTCGGCCTCGCCTACCATCTCGCCGATGCCGCCCTGCCGCGTTGCGACGACGGGCGTTCCGGTTGCAAGCGCTTCGAGGATGGTGAGCGGCTGGGCTTCGGTGGGATAGTACGTCGGGAGGACGAACGCGTCGCATCGGAGGAACAGGCGGCGCTTGGCGTCGGCATCGTAGACCGGCCCGAGTACGTGCGTGCGGGGAGCGATGCCCAAGGATTCGGTTTCGGACTCGAACGCACGTCGCGCGGCATCGTCGGGCCAGGCTCCGGCGAACGTGACGTGGTCCAGGTGGTCCGATTCTGCCAGCACAGCCGCAGCGTGCAGTACGTCGCGGTAGCCTTTCTCGGCGATCATGTTGGACAGAAACAGCAACCGCAGCCCACCGCTCGGATGTTCGCGACGTTGGTCCAGTTCGGCGGGCGTGGCGATGCTGGTTTCGTTGACCGTGTTGGGGATGACGTGCAGCGGCAGATCGCCGGTGAGGGGCGCGCACGCCTGCCGCAGTGTGTCGGAGAGCAGCACCAAACCGGAGAGTCGAGAGAGTGTGCGTCGGAGCGCGATCCGGCGAATGGGATGTGCCAGCGCATCAGCGAAATCGCCGTGGTGGACGACGCCCCACACGCGCTGGCCGGGCTGCCAGACGCCGTGCATGAGGAGCGCATCGCGCCAGACGCCCCATTGCGAAGGCGAGATCGACTCCCACGCCGTCGGAAATCCTGCCGCTGCCTGCTCTCGCCAACTGCGCCGCCGACACATCATCCGGCCGATCAGGTCGAGGCGAAAGCGCGACGTTCGGGCGTCGTCGTCGGCGTCGCGTACGCCCAGGTCGATCCGCTCGACGGGCAACTCGTCGCCGAGTAGACTCGCCAGCCGCTCGGTCGCCACCGACTGCCCGGTGACGGGAGGCGGAAAGAATCCGGCGACGGCTACTGCGCCCGGTGAGCGGCGAGATGCATCCGTCATACGTCCTGAAACGGTTCGCTCGTGCGCGCGGTCCAGCGTAGAGCAGCAAACGCGGTGCGCATGATCGGGTCGACCCCTCGGTTAAGATTGGGCTGCGACAGTCCGTGTGCCGCCGCGTCCCAGAGTGCACTGGCGAAGTGGTCGGGCGTGTAGTCTCCGATGATGCGCCGCGAGGCGTCGCCCCACGCCAGCCGCGAGGCATCGCCCAGTTTGTGGAGGCGGACCAGTGCCTGCGTGAGGGTTTCCTCCGATTCGGCGTCGAACACCAACCCGTTCTCTCCGTCGCGGACGATGTCCGGTACACATCCGCTCTGCTCCGACACGGCGACCGGAAGTCCATGCGCCATCGCTTCGTTGACGACCAGGCCCCACGTGTCCTTGAGCGACGGATGAATCAGCGCGCGCGCCGAGCGATAGTGCCGCGCTATCGCGTCGTGTTGCAGAAAGCCGGGGAACGAGACGTAATCGTCCAGAAGCAAGCGACTTTTAAGGGTCTCGAGTTGGTCGCGCTCTGGCCCGTCGCCTACGACGGTAAGTCGCCACGGTGCGTCGACGGTTCGGACGTATGCGGCGTATGCTCGGAGCAGCCGATCCAGGTTTTTGAGAGCGATCAGCCGGGCGACCGTCAGAAAGAAGGGCTTCTCGTCAAGAGAAACGGCGGCTGGCCCATCAACGGACGGACCGACCACGTCGTACGGCTCGAACAGTGCGGCGTCCGGCAATCCCAGGTTTCCATAGTACGCGCGGCTCCGCGACCCGGCGATCAGACCGGCGTCGAACTGGTCGATTATGCGGCGCTTGAACGCTTCCTTCCACCGGCGACGTGGACTGTCGTCGGCTTTAGAATCCGACATCAAGATGGCGGCTCGTCCGTTGGATCGGCACCACAGCAGTGCGGCCTGAGCGTCGAAACCGCTGTACGAGTTGACCGCGACGGCGTCGGGGGCGAGCCGGTCGAGCGTGCGCGCGACAGACGAAAATACCTCGCGCGCGCTGACGTCCGACAGGCTGCGACCGGGAAGGGCCTGGACGCGCTCGAACGAAACGTCGGCTTCCTCATCCCACGCGTACGTCGTGTCTTGCGCGGCCGTCTCCAGCGCCGTCAAACGGCCTCCACGCGCGCGGCACAACGCGTCGGCGGCTCGGAGCCGGGCGACATGGTACGGCCCGAGGCGGGGCCACTGAACGACGAGGTGTGGTACCATCGGTTAGGTGCGTTCGACCCAACTGGCGTGGATCTCGCCAAAAATGTCGTCCAGGTCTTTGGTGATGTCCCAGCCCGGATAGTGCGCTTTCATCTTGGTCAGATCCGAATAGTAGCAGATGTGATCGCCCGAGCGGTTTTCGTCGACGTAGACGTAGTCCATCGGCTTACCGCTGACGGCTTCGGCGCGCTTGAACGCCTCCAAGATCGACACCGAGTTGCCCTTTCCGCCGCCCAGGTTGTACACCTCGCCCGCGCGTGGGGCTTGGATGAAGCGCTCGATGAACGCGGCTACGTCGTGACTGTGGATGTTGTCGCGGACCTGCTTGCCTTTATAGCCGAAGATTTTGTACTGGCGGCCTTCGAGGTTGCACTTGATCAGGTACGACAGGAAGCCGTGCAGTTCGACGCCGCTGTGCCCCGGTCCGGTCAGGCATCCGCCGCGTAGCGCGCACGTCGGCAGGCCGAAGTAGCGTCCGTACTCTTGCACCATCACGTCGGCAGCCACCTTGCTCGCGCCAAAGATGGAGTGCTTGCTCTGGTCGATGCGGAACGTCTCGGCGATGCCACCGGCGTAGGCGGGGTCGGCGTAATCGTAGCGGGTATCGTGCTCGGCCAGGTCGAGTTCGCTGGGCGCGTCGCCGTAGACCTTGTTGGTGCTCAGGTGGACGAACGGACTCTCGGGGCACGCGCGCCGGGCCGCTTCGAGCAGGTTGAGCGTTCCGACGGCGTTGGTGTCGAAGTCGGCGAACGGAATCGCGGCGGCCCGGTCGTGCGACGGCTGTGCGGCGGTGTGGACGATGGCGTCCGGCTTCAGGTCGGCGAGGAGCGCAAGGATGCCGTCGCGGTCGCGCATGTCCAACTCATGGTGCGTGAACGCGTCGTACGTGGTTTGTAGGCGTTTCTGGTTCCAGCGCGTGTCACCTTCGGGGCCGAAGAAAACGGCGCGCTGGTTGTTGTCGACGCCGCTGACGAGCCAGCCCTGGGCGAGAAAGTGTTCGACGACTTCGGACCCGATGAGGCCCGACGATCCGGTGACGAGGAGCGTGCGGTTGGGCATAGAGGAGTGAGTTAGCAGCCAGGGTGGGCGAGAAGGTGAGAGAAGATCGTCTGCGCGTACGCGGTGGCTGTGTTCTCCTCACGAAACGCGCGCGCCGAACCCGCGTCGAACAGGATCGATTCAGGATCGGCTAGCCACCCGGCGAGCGCTTGGGCGATGTGCTGCGGATCGGACGCGTCTACAGTCGTGCCGAGCGCGCGCATGCGCACCTGAGCGCCGACCAGCCCGTAGTCGGCGGCGAGCACGGGTACACCCGCAGCAGCGGCGCGAATCAACACGTTGCTCGACCCGACGTGCTTCTGATAGGTGAGCAGCACCAGGTCCGACTGCCCGATCAGACGCTGAATCTCCGCATCCGGGACGAAGCGGTCGTCGAGCAGCACCTCCACGTTTGTCGCATCCGCCACGTCTCGCACGATCTCTTTGAGCGCGTCGTCCAGCGGTCCGGCGAGTGCAAGCGTGAGACGAGACTGATCGGTGGGCGAGAGGGTGTGCAACGCCTCGCACACCTGGGCGACGCCCTTGCGGTCGTTGAGCACGCCGAACAGCAGAATCGTGCGCCGCTGATCGGACGTGTGGTCGAGGATCGTCGGCGGGGCGGTGTCGTCCGAGAGACGCG
>CAXBBB010000261.1:0-4610 GCA_963973615.1 uncultured Rhodothermales bacterium
GCGACATCTTCACCGCCTTCTCGACTGCCAACCCCGGCGCCTGGGCCTCTCAGCCGACGGCGACGCTCCAGTCGCTCCCCAACGACGACATGAACGCCCTCTTCGAAGCCACCGTCGGCGCAACCGAAGAGGCGATTCTCAACGCGATGGTCGCGGCACAGACGATGACCGGACGCGACGGCCTGACCGCCCACGCCTTGCCGCACGACCGACTGGAAGCCGCCCTCCGCAAATATGGACGATGGGTCGACCCCGCCAGCCTCCCGCGCGCCGCCACAACCGCGGCAGACCTCACCGCCTTCGCCGGAACGTACACCAGCGACGAAGACCGGGTGCTGAACCTCACCGTCGACGCCGGACGTCTGTTCGCCGACTTCGGTAACGCACGCCTCAGGGTCGTCTACCTGTCCGATGACCGATGGCTCGTGCTCGGCTCAAACGACTTGGCGCTAGACCTCGATGACGCGTCCACTCGGGTTCGGCTGATGCGCGATGGGACAGTCGTCGGTTCGTACGAGCGGCGGTAGACAGCGAGCCGTTTCCGCATCGCGTTCCTTACCACGATCAGGCTTGGGCGGCAGTTGTGGATCCCCGCCTTCGCGAGGATGACGGTCTGAGAGATGGGTTCAGGTGCTCGGACCTAGTTAGTTTCCCAACATTCTGAGTTCAACCCACCACATATGCGCAGCACCTCCTCATCCTTCTTCGGGCTCTTCACCCTGCTGCTACTCGGCATCGGCTGTGCATCCTCCCCAAACGCCGCACCTCCGCGCGTCTTGGCGCCCAACTTGAAGCACCAAGGCCCCACGGCCGCCTATGCCAACGCGGGAACCAAGCCCGAACCCGTTCGAGGCTGGGCCGATGTTGCGGGTGACATTGGATATCCCGAAATTGCTATCCGTGCAGGTGTCGGAGGGCGCGTGATTGTCGATATGATTGTGGGGGCCGATGGGAAGCCGTACGACGTATATGTCAAACGCGGTATCGGGGTGGGTTGCGACGAGGCGGCGGTGGCGGCTCTGCGCGGCGAGACGTTCACGCCGGGGACGGTTGGCGGTGAGGCTGTGGCAGTCGAGATGCAGGTGATGCTACGCTTTCTGCTCGATCAGTCGCGTGTGACGATGGCGCCCTACACCGAAGATCAGTTAGGCGAGCGAGTGGAAAGGGCCGAACCTGATCCGCGTTGCGGGATTCCCCCGGGATGCTGCATTCTACCGGGTCCGCCGGACCACCCCGAGGGCGAGGCACCTCGTCCGCCCGCCGCGCTGCCTCGGATCTGACGTGGCGCGAGCGCTGGGGCGCGCTGAGCAATCTGGCGCCGCTGCTCCGGCTCGTGTGGTCGGCCAGTCCGGTCCTGCTCTCGCTCAACCTGCTGCTCCGGCTGGTGCGCGCGTTCGTGCCGGTTGCGATGCTGTGGGTCGGCAAGCTGATCGTCGACGAAGTGGTGCGCGTGGCGGCTACTGACGCCGGATTGCTGGGCGGACTGGACGCGTGGGGTGGCGCGCTCGAACCGCTGGCCTGGCTACTGGCGGCAGAACTAGGACTGGCGGTTCTGTCCGATGTGCTGGGGCGCGGAGCGGCGTTGTGCGACTCGCTGTTGGGCGACCTGTTCACCAACGAGACGAGTGTCCGGTTGATGCGGCATGCCGCCAAGCTCGATTTGGCGCACTTCGAGGACGCCGAGTTCTACGACAAACTCGAACGCGCCCGCAGGCAGACGACGAGCCGACTCGTCCTGCTCTCACAGATCTTCGGTCAGGCGCAGAGCGCGATTACCGTCGCGACGTTGGCCGTCGGGCTGGCGGCCTATGCGCCGATGCTGTTGCTGCTGCTCGTGCTGGCGTTGCTTCCGGCGTTTCTGGGCGAGGCGCACTTCAACGCGCAGTCCTACTCGTTGGCGTACAGTTGGACGCCCGAGCGCCGCGAACTCGACTATTTGCGCTGGCTGGGCGCATCCGACGAACCGGCCAAAGAGGTCAAGGTCTTCGGGCTGAGCGGTTACCTCGCCGACCGCTACCAGACCCTCGCCGACGCTTACTACCGCGCCAACCGTTCGCTCGCTACACGCCGCGCTGCCTGGGGGACGCTCCTCGCAGCCGTCGGCACGCTGGGCTACTACGCCGCCTACGCGGTGATCGTGTATCGGACGGCGAGCGGCGCCTTCACCATCGGCGACCTGACGTTTCTGGCCGGATCGTTCGCCCGGACGCGCGGGCTGCTCGAACAGATGCTCGCCTCATTCTCGACCGTCAGCGGACAGGCGCTGTACCTCGCCGACCTGTTCGACTTCTTCGAGATCGAGCCGACCGTCGCAAGTCGCCCCGATGCGCGTCCCGTTCCCGATCCGATCCAGACGGGCTTTCGCTTCGAAAACGTCGGCTTCCGGTATCCCGGCTCCCAAGCGTGGGCCGTGCGTGGGTTGTCGTTCGAGTTGCATGCTGGAGAAGCCCTCGCTCTGGTCGGCGAGAACGGTGCGGGGAAGACGACATTGGTCAAGCTGCTCGCTCGCCTCTACGACCCCGACGAAGGTCGCATCCTGCTCGACGGCGTCGACTTGCGCGAGTACGACCTGGAAAGCCTACGCGCCACTGTTGGGGTCATCTTCCAGGACTTCGTCCGCTACCACCTGTCGGCTAGCGAGAACATCGCTGTCGGCCGCATCGATCAGCGCGACGACCGTCCGCGCATTCAGACGGCAGCCCAACGCTCGCTCGCCGACAGCGTGATCGACGCGCTGCCCGAAGGCTACGATCAGACGTTGGGCAAACGCTTCTCGTCGGGCGTCGACCTCTCAGGCGGGCAATGGCAAAAAGTCGCGCTCGGACGTGCCTACATGCGCGATGCCCAGTTGCTCATTCTCGACGAGCCGACGGCTGCTCTCGACGCGCGAGCCGAGTACGAGGTGTTCGAGCGCTTCAAAGACCTGACCCAGGGCAAGTCCGCCGTCCTGATCTCGCACCGCTTCTCTACCGTCCGCATGGCCGACCGGATTCTGGTACTCAACGAGGGGCGCGTCGAAGAAGTCGGTACGCACGCTGAACTGCTCGCTGCTGGAGGACGCTACGCCGAACTGTTCGAGTTGCAGGCGCAGGGCTACCGGTAACCGATCACGCCAAGTCGATGCGCTGCCGCAACCAGCCGTATACGAAGCGCTCGTCCTTGGGACGTTGTTCGGCGAGCGTGATGTAATGTGCTCCTTGCAGGCAGTTGAGCGCGCGTAAGACGACCGTCGTCCCGTCTGGTCCTCGGTGCCGAATCAGCGCGTCGAGAGTCGAGCGTGTGCCGGGACCGATCAGCCCGTCTACGTCGATGTCAGGGTAGAGGGTGCCGTTCTGGTTGAGCACGTTCAGCGTCCGCTGCAGCCAGCGCGCCGCCGTACCGATGCCGCAGTGAACGCCCTGGTCGAACAGTTTGTACGCGATCTGCGGATGTGTTTGGGAAAGATCGTCGAGGCCAAGTGGCTTCCAATAGCTACCGTAGTAAATCTGCTCGGCTGTGGCACGCGGCATCGCCGACATCGGACCGTTGTATCCCTTTCCACGCGCTACGGCTTCGGAAATGCCCCAGTGGGTCGCGCCGCCGCTGTCGACTGCGTCGTCCGAAAAGCCGCCTTCCAAGCTGAGTACGCGGGACAGGAAATCGCGAAAAGCGGGAGAGTTGATGGACATGCGCGGCGATCAGCGTCCGAACGGGCGTATGCCCAGGCGAACGGCGAAGTAGCCATCCGCTCGAGAGAAGAGCGCCCAACGGTCGTCGTAAAGCACATTCCAATCGCCGCCACCAAGTGTGTAACTGGTGCCACCTTGCATCTCGACGTGGAATACGCTGGATAGCGGAATGCGCCATGACAGCCCGGGGTCGAGCGTAATTGCGTGCGATGGGGCAGGAAGATCGGTGGGGCTCGTCGTGATGGTGCCGAAATCGGCGCGTGTCAGGCGGAGCGTGAACGCCAAGCGGTGACGCCCTCCCGTCCAGCCGGCGTTGGCTTGGCCGAAAACTCCGCTCGTGACGGTCCGGTAGGAGTAGGGGACAGGCTTTGTGCCGGTGTCGAGGTACGCGAGTGGCCCGAGAATCAGGAAGCAAATCGGATCCTCCGTGCATCGTGGTCCGCTGCTCGGAACGACCCAATTCCCCGCACCGTGCTGCACGCCCCGGCTCAACCCGGCAAGCGCTTCGAAAGTGAAATCGCCTGACGACGTATAGAAGCCCATTCCGGCCTCGCCGTAGGATCGGTCGAACGAGCCCGGTTCGTCGCTCCGCTCGGTCGAGTGGCTGCCCGACGCGAACGCGACGACGTTCGAGAGCGGCGAGTAGGCGACGCGCGCCTCGGGGCTGGCGTCGGCGCTGAATCCGAGTGACGCCTCTAAGTCGCCCTTGGCTTCCAGCATCGGAGCAATCGGGGCGACGGGCACCTGTAGCGGCGCAGGCGTGACGCTCACGCATCCAATCAGCAACGGCGCAAGCAAAACGAGGGGAACAAGACGGTTCATCGTACACCTCGAAGATCGGATAGGACAGGCTGTTAGCACTTGCCATGAGGTAGCGTGCATGAAGTTCCGATGCTGCGCGTTCAGCCGCTGGCTTCGTCCAGAATGGCTGTCATCCCCGCC
>CAXBBB010000262.1:0-4607 GCA_963973615.1 uncultured Rhodothermales bacterium
GCGCTCCGTCCCGCTCGACTTGTCGTTCTGCCGGTACGTCGCCGAATCGGGCGAGGCGCTCGTGGCGCCGGATACACACACGCACGAACTGCTGTGCGACAACCCGTCTACGACTGAGGGAGGTATCGCCGCGTATCTGGGCGTGCCCGTCTATACGACCGACGGATTCGCGCTCGGCTCGCTCTGCGTGTTTGGCGGGCATCGGCGCGAGTGGTCCGACGACGATCGCCGCGCGCTCGAAGAACTGAGTGAGTTGATCACGACCGAACTCGATCTTCGCACCAGCGAGCGGCGCTTCCGCGCGATCGTTGAGGCCACCTCGCATGTCACATTTCTGGCCGACGTACAAGGCGACGTTACCAATTTGCGTCGGTTGCATCCATCCGCTGAAGCGCAAACGGATCAGCACCATACGGGGGGGGAATGGACCGACACGATTCACCCCGACGATCGCTTGCGCGTGACAACCGAGTGGGCCAAAGCTGCGCGCGCGTATCGCCCCTTCGCGTCTGAGCATCGCCGCCGCGGCGACAATGGAGCGTATCGTTGGTGTAGGACACACATCGTACCAGTTTTAGACGATCAGGGCCGATTTGTCGAGTTCGTGGGGACGTACGTCGACATAGACGAGACGCAGCGGGCTAAGGACGACCTTGAGCGGCAGACGGCCATACTCCAGAGCTTTTTCGACACCGTACCGATCATGGTGGGCGTTGTCGAAGTCTATCCGGACGACGTGGCGTTCGTCATCGTCAACGCTGCGACCCATTCCTTTTTCGCACGCTCGGACGAGCCGATGCAAGTCAAAAGTGTGGCGGAGGGCGCCTGGGATACCGACGCGCTCGCTCACTGGCTCAACGCTTACCAGACCACGATTCGCAGCGGAAAGCCGGTTCGGTTCACCCAACGGTACATACTGCCTTCTGCGGACGTCTATCTGGAAGTGGTCGTAAACCTCGTGGGGTATACCGACTCCGGCGTGCCCTTGTGTTCGTTCTCGGCTGACGATGTTACGGAGCGGCGCGCTGCGGAGCGGCGTCTGGCTACCAGCGAGCAGCATCTCCAGATGGCGGTCGAGTCGGCCCAGATAGGCGTATGGGAATACGATTTTGAGTCCGACCGTGGCACCTGGTCACCGCAGACGTGCGCTATCCACGGCGTCGGCGCCTTCGACGGCCGAGTGGCTACGGCCCTCCGCCAAGTGGTGCAGGCAGACCGCGCCTCGGTGACGAAACCGTTCCGGTCAGCGATGCGGCGAGCAGTGGCTTCGGGAGGCGCCGATGTGTCGATGGAATACCGCGTCGTGGTGGACGGCGACGAGCGATGGATCCGCACGCTAGGGCGCGTATACGCGGAAGCAGGCCGCTTGACGCGTATGGCGGGTGTGTCGCAGGACGTGACGGACCAGAAGCGGCACGCTCAGGCACTCGAGGAAGCGCGCGCCGCCGCACTCGAAGCCAAAGCGCGGGCTGAAGAAGCCGTCAGGCTCAAGACGGGCATCATTAGCAACATGAGCCATGAGATTCGTACACCGCTAACCGCGATCTTAGGGTTCGCTGAATTGCTCGCCGAAGAGCCCGACGAACCTGATCCCGAAACGGTCAGCATTATACAGACGAGTGCTCAGCGTCTGCTCGACACGCTCAACTCGGTTCTCTACTTCGCTCAACTGGAAAGCGGAGTTCCGTTCGATGCGCACCGCGTGGACGTGGTGCGCATCGTCCGCGACGCCGTCCATCCCTACGCATCGCGAGCGCGCGCCAAACATCTCAGCCTCTCCGTATCTGCCCCTACGCACCCCGTCTGGTTGAAGACGAACCGCGACGCCGTCGACCGGCTCGTGGGTCATTTGGTCTCGAACGCCGTCAAGTTTACGAATGAGGGCCGCATCGACGTACGCGTGGAAATGGGCGAGGGCCACGCGTGGATCGAAGTTGCCGACACGGGCATCGGTATGGCACCGTCGTTCGTAGAGACAGCGTTCGAGCCGTTTCGCCAAGAGTCGGATGGTATGTCGCGTACGTTTGAGGGAAGTGGGCTTGGGCTGTCCATCGTCCGCCGTCTCACCGACTTGTTGGGCGCCCAGCTCGACGTGCAATCGGAGCGAGGCGTAGGGTCGACCCTGCGCGTGTGGCTGCCGCTGGATGGGGTGGATTGACGCAACGCGGCGCCTCAGGTGAGTAGACTATTTTGGCTGCGCTCCAACCCTCTGCCCATGCCTCGTCTGCTTCCACTCGTCGCCTTCGTCCTGCTCGCCATCGGCTGCTCTTCGACGGCCCCGCCTGCTCCCTCGCCGACTTCGACGACCGTTTCGGCCTCGTCCACCGGCTTTCCGACGATTGCCAAAAAGACCGACGGAATGGACCGGAGCGACGGAATGTGGCCGCTCTACTGGGACGCCAAGGAGGGTAAGGTGTGGATGGAGATCGCCGAGTTGGACGCCGACTTGCTCTATGTGACGAGTCTTGCCGCTGGGCTGGGGTCGAACGACGTGGGGCTGGACCGCTCAAAGCTGACCGGTACGCGTGTCGTTCGATTCGAGCGTGTAGGGCCGCGCGTCTTGATGGTGCAGCCCAACCTCGACTACCGCGCCGAGAGCGACAACCCGGCTGAGCGGCTGGCCGTTGCCGATGCATTTGCGGCCAGTGTCGTTTGGGCGTTCGACGTGGCGGCGGAAACCGGCGGGCGCGTGCTCGTCGATGCGACGCCGTTCGTGGTACGCGATGCGCAGGGGGTAGCGCAGACGTTGAAGGGAACGGGGCAGGGCAGCTTCTCGCTCGACGCCAAGCGCAGCGCTCTGGTGCCGACGATGCTCAAGGCGTTCCCCCAAAACTCCGAGACGGAAGCGCGTCCGACGTTTGCCTCGTCGTCGCCTGGGAGTGAAGTGCGTAGCGTCGCCGCCGATGCTGAGGCCGTGACGGTCCGCGTGCGCCACTCGCTCGTCGCGCTGCCGGACGATGGGTATACGCCGCGCGCCTTCCATCCGGCGTCGGGCTACTTCGCGATGAGCTACGCCGACTATGCCGCTCCCATCGGCGAGGACTTGACGCAGCGCCTGATCACGCGCCACCGTCTGGAATGCGCCGCTCCGCCCGACGCGTCCGGCACGTGCGATGCGGCCGATCCCATCGTGTACTACCTCGATCCCGGCACGCCCGAACCCGTCCGCTCGGCCCTGCTCGATGGCGCACGCTGGTGGGCTGACGCATTCGAGGCTGCCGGTTTCCGCAACGGCTACCGCGTCGACTCCGTCGATCCGCTCGACGTTCGGTACAGCACGATCCAGTGGGTGCACCGCTCGACGCGCGGCTGGAGCTACGGTGCGTCCGTCGTCGATCCGCGGACCGGCGAGATCTTGAAAGGTCACGTCTCGCTCGGGTCGCTGCGCGTCCGGCAGGACTACCTGATCGCCGAGGGACTGTTGTCGCCCTACGTCGGTGCAAATGTGGACGGGTTTAGCAGCGAAGCGAGCGACCCGATGCTGCAACTCGCGCTGGCGCGTCTGCGGCAGTTGTCGGCGCACGAAGTCGGCCACACGATTGGGCTGGCGCACAACTTTGCCGGAAGCACGCAAGACCGCTCGACGGTGATGGACTATCCGGCACCGCTCGTCACGCTGGTGGATGGTGAACTCGACCTGTCCGATGCGTACGGCGTCGGCGTCGGCGAGTGGGACGTGCAAGCGGTCCGCTACGGCTATGCGCACGACGCGGGCATTCCGGCTCAGGTGCTGCGCGAAAACCGCGAGCGTGGCTTGCGCTACCTATCGGACACCGACGCCCGTCCGACCGGCGCCGCTACGCCCGTCGGCGCGCTGTGGGACAACGGCACGGATGCGGCCCAGGCCCTGCGCGATCAGATGGCGATCCGCCGCAACGCGCTCGACCGCTTCGGAGAGGCCGCGATCCGCACCGGTCGTCCGCTAGCCACGCTCGAAGAAGCGCTCGTTCCGCTTTACCTCGGCCACCGCTACCAGGTCGACGCAGCAGCCCACCTGGTCGGTGGCGTGTCGTACGCCTACGTCGAGCGTGGGGACGGTTCGCAGCGGATGGCTCCGGTCGATGCTGCCGCGCAAAACGACGCCCTTGATGCGCTACTCTCAACGGTCACGCCCGACGCGTTGGCGCTGCCCGCCAGCGTGCGTGGTCTGATTCCGCCGCGCCCGCCGGGCTACTGGGGTACGCGCGAACTGTTCGACGGGCGGACGGGCCTGACGTTCGACCCTGTTGCCCCCGCCGAAACCGGAGCCGCGCTGACGTTCGGCTACCTGCTCGATGCTACGCGTGCAACGCGGCTCGCCTACCAGCCTGCCCTCGACGCCTCGCTCCCCTCATTCGCCGACGTGCTCGGCCGGACGACCGCCACGATCGGAAGCGGCGCTCAAGCCGACGACGCCTACCATGCGGACCTTCGCCGGTCTGTCTGGACCGAGTGGACGCGCGCGCTGATGGAGTTGTCCTCGAACACGCGTGCGGCAGCGACTGTCCGCGCCACGACCGACGCGCACCTCGCCCAACTCGCCACCGACCTGTCGACCGGCGACGATCACGCTCGCTGGCTCTCGAACCGCATCACGCGCTACCTCGCCCGCGACTACGCACCGGACG
>CAXBBB010000263.1:0-4604 GCA_963973615.1 uncultured Rhodothermales bacterium
GCAGAGCCGCTCATGCGCCTCTGCCGTACCGAGCCATTCCGACGCCTCGCGCTGTGACACCACTGAAGGAGTTGCCGGGCGGTTGACGGATTGCGACAGGATGCGGCCCTTGGATGGCTTCGGTTTACTCTTGATGCGAGCTGTCTTGGCCGTGGCCACCTCGCAGATCGCGTCCCAGTACTCACTGGCCAGCGAGTAGTCCGCCGACGTCGAGCGGCGCCCGTCGGTTGCAACCGTATATGCCTCCTTGGTGCCATCGTCCAGGACGACGCGGTGACCGCGAGCGGCGTTCTGCATCAGCGCGCGGACCGATGCGGGTAGCCCAGCGAAGTCGGGAGAGTCCACGGATCGGCCCTTCGTTTCGATTTGGATTCCGCTCATGCCGTCACCTCCGTGTCGACGATTAGAGCCGCGAGGACCACGCCCGCACAGAAGCAGGAGTAGTAGAGAGCCAGGTTGGTGTCCGTCAGCAGCCAAGTCGCGGTGCAGGCGAGCCAGGCGACGAGCGCCAGGCGGTAGAGGTTGGAGCGCTTCATGCCGTCACCTCCGCCTGCTCGGCAGTCCACGCGTCGTAGTGCGCGCTCTGGGCAAGGCTCGCGGCCCGGCGTCCCTCTACCGTGTCCACAAAAAGGCCGAGGCACGTTTCTTCGCCGTCAGCGCTCGTCATCGCAGAGATCATCCGGCGACCGTTCACAGCGGCCTCGTCGGTCCAGTAGGTCGGCTCGCTTGGATGGCCGCTCGCCTTGCGGATGCCCGCGCGGACTCTGTCCATCTCGCCAGATAGTGCAGAGATGGCTGCGTCGTCGGCGGGGTCGCTGTAGGGTGAGTAGTTGTCCATCTCCTCAGTCAGCATCGCGAGCTTTTCGACGTCACTGGCGGCAGCGTAGGCTTCGGCCTGGGTGACGCCTCGCTCTTTCTCTTGGGCGCCCCCCTCGGCCGCGCGGACGCACGCCAGCGCGCGTTTACCGGCAGCGCTGACGGGCCATCCCTGGCGCTGCTGCCGCTCGTAGGTCGCGATCTGCTCGTCGGCGAGTTCGCGGCCGACCTGCCGCCAGTCGCGGGCGGCGCTGAAGCCCGCCTTGATCGCGATCTGCGTGCCCTGCTGTGGTTCGTGAACCGTGACGCGGCGCGGCTGACCGGGCATGTCGAGCAGCGATATGCGCAGACCGCGGTAGGTGGTGGACGCTCCCATGGTCGCGCGTCCGCTACGGGTGGATTCGAGAGCGCTGCTCATGCTGCCACCTCCACCGCGGATTTGGGGTAGCGTGCCGCCAGCTCCCGCACCGCGAGTCCGAGCGCGTTCCAGTCGCCCCGCACAGGCTGGTCGGACTTCGACGCTCGATCCAGCCACGCGTCGATCTGCTCTGCTGCATAGCAACGAGGAGTCTCCCCCGGCGTCAGCATGACCGTCTGATGCGAGTTCGGATGTCCCGGCACGCGCCAGCTCACGAACGGCTGCCCCGCTATCGACACCTCCTCGCACGCAAAGCCGCGGTACGTCCAGCGCGTGCCGCTTGCGGCCAAGTGAAACTCGCTCGGCTCGGCCTTCGCCTCCTCGCGAGCGGCATCGAGCACGCGGTCCATCTCCTCCTCGTCGAGCCAGGCCAGCGACAGACCGGCGTGCGGATCGTCCGTCACGCGTTCGGCCAGTTCGTAGTGCTGCTCCGTCGTCAATCCCAGCCGTGCTAGGCGTTTGTGCAAGCTCGCCGCGCGCCTGCGCTGCTCTTTGGCTAGGTCGCCTCCCGTAGCGAAACGGGATTTCGATTGCGTCGTAGTTTCCATCTGTCTGCCCCTAGGGGCGATTTTCTGACCGGCTCTGCTCTCACACTTCGCCGGTCGGGCTATCCGGATTCCGTCCGGTGCGGCCGTTCTAGCCTCGTGCTGGGACGGTCTGTTTGTTTGGAGCCGGTTCGCTCGCCGTCGGCACCAGCTCGTAGCGCCCCGACCGCATCCGCACTGGCCGGTAGCCTCTCGGGCACAGCGGGCGCATCTCCTCGGCGATGCACTGGACGTACCAGCCGATCGCCCACTCAGGGATCATCAGGCGAGGTCTGCCGCCACTAGCGCTCGGCAGGTAGACGCCCTTGAGAAGCCCAGCCGTCACCTGGTCACGCACCCACTGAGCCGAGAGTCCGGTTGCGCCGTCGGGCAGAAATACCGGGTCGTCGCCACGCACGATGCGCAGCCCCGCTTCGGCAGGTGTGTACAGCGTCGTTTCCGGCGGCAGCAGGCGCCGCCCGCTCAGCCCAGCCGTCAGCCGTTCGATCCGGCGCTGGTGCGCGTCCCACTCATGGGCGTCGATCATGATCAGACCGTCACTCATCGGTCCAGCGGCTTCCGACTTCCGAACAAGCGGAAGCGGATGTGCTCGGACACGCTCTCGTCGCCGCGCTGCTCGTCGAGCAAAGCGCGCTCGTCGGGCCTCAGATTGATGGCGACCTTTTCGGTCAGCGCTTCACCTTCTGCCTTCGACGGGCGACCGCGACGGCGTGACAAACCATATGTGTTTTTCTTTTCACTCATAATGCGTATCCTTGTAGAACACCGTGTAGAACAGCGCCTTATGCAGCCTGAGCACCTTTCAGAACTGACTCGTCGATCGCGCCCTCTTCGCGGAGGTAGCGCTCGACTGCCTCGTCGACCAGATCGTTATTCGTGCGGCCCACGCGCGCGCTGTGGATCTTCAGCAGCACGTGGATGGGAGGCGAGATGCGCACCGCCGGGCGGGTCTTCTTGGGTCGGGCAGACATTGGCTTTGGGTTTGAGTTGCCGTGTTGCCAAGTATACCAATTAAACTTGATTTGTTCAACTTATGAATCAAGTTCACACAAGCTCTATGAAAGAAGGTCCGCTCAAGACTATTCGGCTTGAGAAGCGGATGAGCCAGAAAGCGATAGCGGAAGCCGTTGGGGTGTCTGCAGAGATGATCCGCCAATACGAGAATGGAGTATCGTCCCCGCGAGCCGACAAAATCCCCAGCCTTGCCGAGGCTCTTGGCCTAAGCCAAGAAAACTTGATATCCATTCTTGGCGGAGATGACGTTGGCGTTCGCGCGCAAACATCTACTCCGGCTCGACTGGCGCCCACGGCGGTCGCCTTACCTGACGAAGAGATCTACGACCTGATCGTCATCGACGAGGCCAAAGTGCGAGCATCCTGCGGCGATCTCGTCGTCTTCGATCACGTCGGTGACGACGACATGTACCGGCGACAGATGGGTCTATCGTTCTTTGCCAGTCTGATCGGCTTTCACCCGCCCCCCGGCCTCCACGCCATGCGGACTGAAGGCCGCTCGATGGAGCCGGGAGTCCCGCTCGATCAGTGGGTGCTCTTCCTACCAGCTGAGCACACGCGCTACCGCCAGATCATCAACGGCCGCCGCTACATCTTCCAGACTGAAGACGAGAACACGGGCGACTTCGCCATGTCGCTCAAGCGCTTGCAGATCTTCTCGGACGGATCGGTTAAGATCATCTCTGACAACCCGGCCGCTGGAGTCGAAGACGAAATTCTGATTCCGGCCAAGCGAGTGAAAGACGAAGGTGGCCCCGGCTGGCTCGTTCAGCAACGCACGGGCGGACGCGTGCGCCTGCACGTCATGGGCGAAGTTCTGTGGCCCCGCGACGGCGAAGACTCCCGCGAGACACGTACGCTGTCGCGCATGATCGAAACCATGGCCCACATGGGCTACATCAAGCGGGCTGACTGATGAAGCGAGTTTTAGTGGCTTCGGTTTTACTCGTGGCGTGCCAGCCTTCAGGGCCTCGATCCCTTTCTGAATGCTTGCTCGAAAATGTAACGCCCGGTGTAAGTAACGCCGTCGCTCAAGTACGCAAGCAAGCGTGTGAGTCTCAATTTCCTGGCGATATGCCGGTACTGGAAGTCGTGCGAGGGCCTCGTCTTGAAGCCATGAGTTTTACGGGGGGGAGTTCCGGATCAGGATTTCAGCTTCGCATCGACAATCAATCCGAACTTGAGATTGTATCAGCTACAATAGCGAGGTGGTCTAGCGGCCGAGATTACCCACCTCAAATCTACCGAGAGAAGATCAGCGTATCCCCATACAGCAAAGGGCAGGGGTTTTTTGCGCTCCCCTTTTCTGATCTAATGGACTGGGCGGTCGTGGAGTTGGAGGTGTTGCATTCTGATTCCGCCGCTCTTCTCAAGTCGCGTAATGGGACTGCCGAAATGCTTGCAATTACCGAAGCAGCAGAGGCAAAGAGAGAGAAGCGTGACTGGTGGCTCGCATTGAGCGGCAAGGCTCGGGAAATGGCTCGCTCAACACATGGCGACTCTAGTGCCATTAGCCGAGTGCGGTATCAGATTCGCACTCATTCGCACCTGGTTGATTCTGTGGGACTTGGTGGCTTCTACTGCTACTTGGCAGAGAAATGGGAAGGTGACGGCAGAGAAGAGAGCGCTAGGCTCCTGAAGCTTCAGGAGCGCATTGATGAGTGTCCATCAGAAGCGTCCAACCCGTTTCTAATTACTGATTCGACCAATGACTGACGCCCCGCTCTCGGATCACAACTTGCTCTTGGCGCCGCCGTGCCTGCCCCAGTTCGTCGGCGGCCTGCTTGAGGCGTTCAGCGTTCTCACCGGTC
>CAXBBB010000264.1:0-4574 GCA_963973615.1 uncultured Rhodothermales bacterium
GACAGCGAAGCCGCGTCCGTGCTCTCCGGCTCGGGCCGCTTCGATCGTAGCATTGAGCGCGAGTAGGTTGATCTGTCCGGCGATGTCGTCGATGATCGATACGACCTCTCCGATGCGCTGCGACGATTCCCCCAAACGCTGCATGCTGGCTGCGCTGCGATGCACCACGTCGGCGATGTCGCGCATCTTTCCGACGGCCTGGCTGACGACCTGGCCGCCTTCGCGAGCAGTTTCGCCGCTGCGGCGTGCCACATCTGCCGTGCGCGTGGTCGTACCGGCGTTCTCGCTGATCGTGCGCACCATCTCTTCGACGGCGGCGGCGACGTTGGCGGCCTGCTCGCTCTGCTGCTGCGTACCGCGCGAGAGTCCGTCGGAGGCCTGGTCGATCTGAGCGCAGACCGTCGACGTGTTTTCGACCGACACGCGAACGTCGGTGAGAATCGAGCGGAGTTGAGCAGCGGCCCGCTCGAACGCGTTGTAAAGGCGACCGATTTCGTCGTCTCCCCGCTCGGCGTGGACCGATACGTCCAGGTTGCCTTCGGCGAAGCGCTCCATCTCGGCCACCAGCGTGTCGACGCTGCGGCTGAGGTAGGCCTTTTCGGCTTCGGCCTCGGCGACGGCTGCTTCGACGCGCGACTCGACAGCGGATTTCTCGGCTACGAGTTCGGACTGGCTGGTGCGCAACTGGGCGAGCATGTCTGCAAACGAGCGGCTCAGATCGCCCACTTCATCGGTGGCCTGGGAAGCGGCTACTTCCTCGTCCAGATGTCCAGCGGCTACGCGTGCCGCCGCATCACGCAGTTGGATGACGCCACCGGCCACGCGGCCCGTGATGCGGCTCAGCACGAGCACGCTCAGTCCCAAAACGACTAAGCTGATGAGGAGCGCCGTCAGCAACGTCTGGTTGGCCGACTCGAACGCCGGAGCCAGCGAGTACGATACGACGACTTTACCAAAGTCCGCCCCTTCGTACTTCGCGGCTTCGACCACGTCTACGCGTTCGTCAACCGAGATCCCGTCGCCTGCCACCGATTTGCCATCGGTGCCCAGCGACAGGCCTGCTGTGGTGTGCTCGGCCAAGGCCTCGCCCGTGTCGTCGACAATACCGACGTAGGCGACGTTGGGGTGGCCTTTCGCCCACTCGAACGTCGCGAGGACCAGGTCGTAGTCGCCTTGTCCCAATCCCTGACCAACGGAAAAGGCCAGCATCTCGCTTAGCGAGCCAGCAGACATGCGGGCTTCGGCGACGAGCAGGCCGCGTTCGTGTAGGGTGTAGTAGGCCGAGAAGAAGACCGTCACTACGAGCACCGGGACCACGAAGGCCACGGTCAGTTTGGTGCGGAGGGAATGGCTGAGGGACGTCATGAAGAAGCAGATGTAGGACGAGGACGTGGCCCGCAGTTAGTTGATGCGGGCGATCACTTTGACCGATGCATTGGCGGCGGAAGCAGGCACGAAGCCTATTGCGCCGGGCGTCCGGCTCACGTGGGCAATGACGGCGGCGGCGCTACTCAACGTTTCGGGCGGGTTGCCTTCACCGGATAACTTCTTGCGCAGCCACACCTTGCGCAGGTCGGAGAACGAGCGTCCAATCCAGCTATAAAACCCGTCGACGCCGTTTTCGAGGACGACCGGTGTAACGCGTTCGCCGCCTAGACGAGCGGTCTCCAGGGTGAAGAGGTTTCGCGCCTCGCTATCGGAGACCGACGAAGCTGAGACTGATGGATGCACGATCACAGCGATCTGTGCGGAGGCTGCGGGGACAATGCTGAGCGCAACAACGAGGAGCAGAAAAGAGAAGAGGCGGTTCATCGTAGGTGGTGGTGTAGGAGGGAGGCAGGTCTGCATTCGATCAGAACAGCACACTGGCGCCCAAGAAGACGTAGTTGCCTTCGAACTCGAGGAACGGCGTCCCCTCCGATACGAAGTGCAAGTACTGAGCTTTGAACGTCAGCCCAAACGTGGGCTTGTAGCCGCCACCGACGCTGTAGAACTTCTGGTCGCCTATCTGGATGTCGGTGATGCCACCCGAGAGGAAGTTGTAGGAGGCGTACGCGAAGGCCTGATCGTCGAGGAAGTTGACGCCCAGCGTTCCGTAGTAGAACGTGCGGTCGAGATTGGTCGGAAGCGTCGGAGCAACGTTGGCCTGGATGAAGGCGAGCGTCTGCACGTCCTCGTCCGAGATGTCGACTGAAACACCGATGTATTCGGCCTCGAAGAAGACCGGTCCGATGACGCCCGACAGGTCGGCGCCGTATCGGATGCGCGGCGCTCCGTCGACCGTGGCGATGCCGATGCCCTCGATGTCGTAGGTGCCCGATACGCCGGCTTTGAAACGGTCGTAGCGCAGGCCGATGCGTCCGCCGCCCGCGTGGTAACTGGTCGTGTCCGAGCCGGACGAAGTGGTGCCGACGAAGTCTGACGAGGCGAAGTCTTCCTCCGCCGTTCCGAAGTGGGCCGAGTAATCGAACAGTACGTTCTCCGAGACGGGTAGCGTGCCGCTGGCTTCGACGTAAGCGCGCTGTGGGATGAACGTGTTGGCGTAGGTCAGCGTGTAGAACGAGGATTCGTACACGATGGGGCGAAACACGTAGGGCAGCAGCGGGGCGCGGTTGCGGACTTCGTTGAGGTTGTTGAACGTCGGGATCATCAGTCCGAGCCGCGCCGAGAAACGCCGATTCGAACGGTAACGGACCCAGGCTTCCTGAAGCCGTAATTCGCCGAATCCCTTCTCGCTGTCGAACGTGTTGACCAGCTCGGCATTCAGAAACGCGCTGAAATCGTCCGAGAGGTTCTTCGAGGCGAGCACGTTGAGGTGCTGGATCTGAAAACTGGTGCGGGTGCGGCCGTCGTAGACAACAACGCCGGCAATAGGTACTTCCGCCGACTCGACCGAATAGCGGTACTGACTCTGGAAATAGCCGAAGATGTTGAGGTCTTCTTGTGCCTGGAGGGCAGGAGCGAAGAGTAGCAGGCCAAGGGCTGCTAGCACAATGCGGGGCATGGAGGTAGGAGATAGGGGGGGCGCCCACTCTGGGCGCGATCTCCGTCAGCTATCGTCACGTCCCATGCGTTTCTAAATCGAAACGCGCACATTCGCTAGCTCTCCTCTTTCACATGGGTTCTATCGTCGCGTGAAGCATGCGTGTCGGGCGACGACCCCCGCAGTGCCAAAGCCGCCGACGATGCACAGCCCACCGCTGCCGTCCGAGTATCCCGCCGCACTGAATACTCCCGCTTCTATTGCCACGCCGAACGACTGCCGAGCGCGCTGCACGTACAGGTCGGCGTTGGGCGCGATCACACCGGGCGTCAGTTGCCCGCCTGTCGTCCACATCTCGCCTTGGAGACCGACTGCGTACGCCGAACGAAATCGCCCCACGCGAGGCAACTGAGTGGCGACGGGGCGCAATCGATCTTGCACGATGGAGAACGCGAACGCCTGCCGGATCACCTCTCCGCCCGCAAAGGCAACGCCGGACGTGCGGAAGAGCGGTGCGGCTGGCGTCCCCACATCGACCGTAGCATGGCCTTCGATGGGTTCGATGGGCTGGCCTTGCCCCGTCGTGCCCGATGGCGACAGCGCCTGGACGCCACCGGGTCGGATGGCGAGCGTTCGCACGTCTTCCCGAACGCCCAATCGTCGGCTGGGAAGGAAGTCGATGTTGCCGCGTCCGCCGAGCAACTCGACGACCGGGACGCCTTGCTCCAGTCGGAAGAACGCGGTGTGTTGAGTCCGGAGAATCGGTGCTCCGTCGAGCGCGACCTGACTGAATCGGCCAGTAGTTGGATCGTAGGCTTCGACTGTCTCGACGAGGTGGCTCAGGTCCCTCAGCGCATCGCGGCGACTGCCGCCAACGATCAGCACGCGTCCGTCGCTGAGTAGAGTCGCGGTGTGGCCCGTTCGCGCGCGCGTCATTCCGTCTGGGACGGATTGCCACGTGGAAGCGTTCGGCGCGAGCGTCCATGCGTCGGAGTGCGCGTCGCCACTCGCGTCCGAGCCACCTGCGGCCAGCAGCGTACCGTCTGGAAGTCGGGTAATCGTCAGCCCTCCGCGCGCCGAGGGAAGGGCAGGACGCTCGACGGTCATAAGCGCGATGCGGTAGGCGAACGCTGTGTCAACGCCCGATACTCCGTCGGCGTCTTGGGCGGTGAGAGGTAGCACGTTCAGCCCGTCGCTCAGGCCCACGCGCCCACTCCATCGGTTGGTGCCAGCGATGCGCGTGAACCGAGTGTCTCCGACGCGTACGTCTACGACCGAGCGGAACGAAGTGGCCTCGATGGTCAGGTCGAGCGAATCGGTGTCGCGTGCCAAGTCCAGGTCGTCCGGCGCGACGATGCGCACGTCGGGCGGTACGACGGGAACGAACGCGCGGTCGCACCCAACTCCGAAGAGAGCGACGCCTAGCATGAGCCAGAGGGCGCATCGAGACCCTATCGCATCAGCCACCGGCCCGCACGAGTGTTTCCATGACCTCGAACTCCTCGCCCGTAACGTGGAGGAAGTAGACGCCTGCTCCCAACCGCGAACCGTCGACCACGATGCGCGCGCGCTGGTTGCGTCCTACTTCGTC
>CAXBBB010000265.1:0-4553 GCA_963973615.1 uncultured Rhodothermales bacterium
CAACACCGCGCGAGGGATAGCCAGGTGCCGAGAGCCGGACGGCCACGTTCGGGACGCGTTCGTTGAGCACCAGCGTGAAGCGCCCGTCGCCTCCTGTCGTAGCAGCGAAAAAGCCATCGGGCTGTACGACGGTCGCTCCTCCAAACGGCTCACCGCTTTCATCCGTGACGACGCCTTCCAGTCCCAACTCTGTCCGCTCCAACTCGGTCAGCCGGAGCGTGCCTGGGTCGACAATCACATCGGATGGGTCGAGGCGGAAGCGTACTACATCGAGAATGCGGGAGGAAACCGACCTTCGCTCGTCTCGATAGCCGCGCTGGGCCGGATAAAAGCGTTTGGCGGACAGGTTGGCGACGGCGGCCTCGTCCAGTCCATAGCCCAGACCACGCCGCACTTCGATGTCGCGCACCTCACCGGTTTTGGTGATGACGAAGCGTAGCAGCACGTCGCCTTCGATTCCGGCGGCCCGCGCCTGGGGCGTGAGCATCGACGGCGAACTGCCCCGCTCAAGCTGTCCATCCGGGCCGATGGCGAGCGCTTTCTGGTCGTAGTCGTCGACGATGCGGTCGCTCTCAGACGGCGGGGACGCCGGTGGTAAGCGAAACGGATCGGCGTCGACCTGCACCGTGTCGGGCGGAGCCATTGCATCCTGAGCGCGGACAGACAGGCTGAGGCTCAGCGTGAGCAGAACCAGCAGCGCGACGGGCAGGCTGCGGGGCGACGAGGCGAGGCAAAGCGACATGGCGTGAACGCGGGGCGTGAGATGGTTGAGTGGAGCGGCGAGGGCAACGGGGGCAGGGGAGACGGCGTAGCGCATCAGTAGGCGGGCATACGATGCGCGTTCGTCGGGGCGAGCCGAGAGGACGGCAGCGTCGGCAGCCTGCTCGCGGCGCAGTGCTGCCCGTCGGGTGAGCGCCCGAGCCAGCGGATGCCACCAGATCAGTGAGCGAGCCAGACGTGCCGCCGCGTCCCACGCCGGATCGTGCGAGCGAGCATGCGCCGACTCATGCAACAGCGCCAACCGGAGCGCTTCGGGATCGTCTACGAGTGAGAACGGCACCACGATACGCGGACGACAGACGCCCCACGTAAACGGAGTCACCTCGTCGGCGACGAAGGAAAGCGGCGCATCGGTATCGCACATCCGCAGCGCCTCACGCGAGGCAGATGCCGAACACCTGCGCAATCCTCCGACCCAGCGGTTCAGTCGAACCCGGCTGATGATCCATCCCGATAGTCCCAATGCGGCTCCGGAGATGGCGAGTACCGTCAGCACACCCATTGCCAGGGGAAACAGCGGCGGTGCAGCCGTGTCAGGAGCGGAAAAACTGGATGTCGCGATTGGAGGGATAGAAGTAGGGGGCGAAACCTCAGCCGCTGACTCGCTGACAATGGGAGTAGCTCGCGGACTCTGCTGAGGTGCCGGTTGAGCGACTATTGGTGGAGCGGGAAGGGAGATCTCGACGGGGCGAATCATTCCAAGTCCAGCGCCGATCGGCAGCGCGACGAGCAACGCGATCAATACGTCGTGACGCAGTCGGGGACGGGTCAGTGTCAATCGGTCGTCGAGCAGAAGCGCGATGCTAGCGGCGAGGGTCCAGACGGTCAGCGGAAGCCACAGCGAGACCAGGCTTGCGTCGCCGATGTCGGCGAGGTGGGAGAGCAGTTCAACCGGCATCGTCGTCGCGAGTCTTGATAGAGGAGGCGTCCAGCGTGTCGATGAAGGCGCGCAGGCGAGCGATCTCGTCGTCGGACAGCGATTCGTGTTGCGCCAGCGCCTGCACCAACTCGACAGGCGAGCCGCCAAACACTTTGTCGACGAGCGTTCGAGCGACCGAGCCGCGCACGTTCGTCGCGCTTCGAGCCGGGCGATAGCGAATGCGGGTACCGTCGCGCTCGGTCGAGAGGTAGCCTTTGTCGGCGAGGTTCTTCATGACCGTCATCACCGTCGTGTAGGCGACCGCGCGGTCTTTCTGGATGCACGCGTGAACGTCAGACACGACCGCGTCGCCCATGCGCCAGACGTGCTGTAAGATTTCGAGTTCGGTCTCGCCTAGTCCAACGAGAGAGGCTTTTTGGCGTTTGGGCATCGTGTCTCCTACTGTGTTCGTACTAATGATATAGTAGAAGCTGAGAAAGCGCAATCGCGATCACGAAAACGTAGCATGAGGCGTACCTCGGCGGGCCTCAGCCGCTCACCACGACCATCCGACCTCGACCGAAGGCGACCAGCCCAGCAGCAGGTGGCGCGTCGCTGCTAGGTCGGCGCGGAGGCTGCCGATACGCAGCCCGGCGCCCAGGCCGACCTGCTGCGGATCCGTGCCGATGCCAGCGCGCGCCACGAGTACGTCGACGATCTGGACTTCGGCGCCGACGTGTCCCGTCGGACCGAACGTAGGATCGTGCACCAAATCGGCGGCCAGCCGGATGCGGTCCGAAGCGAGGTAGGCGATTCCGGCGCGCAGGTCGGCGGGAAGCGGCTCGCGTCCGCTTACGTCGCCCGATACGACGTTGCGCGCTTCGAGCACGACCGATAGCGCGTAGGTGACTTCGGCCCAGACGCTCGGGCTCAGCCCCCAGCCGATGCCGTTGCCATAGTCGCCGCCCGTCGAGATCGAGACGAGATCGGCACGGAGCGCGACCGATAGCGCGCGTGGGCGAGAGGGGAAGAGGCGACGTGCGGCGACCAATCCGAATTGCGAACTGCGAAACGCCTCGTTGCCAAAACTCGCCGCCTGCAAGCCGAGCGTGGTGTATCCTCGGCGTGCGACACCTTGGGCCGATCCCTCACGCAACTCGGACAAGCCGAAGCGCTGTTCGGCACCTAGCGTGACGCCCGGACTGGTCCATTGCATCATCGCCCCGACGCGAGTCCAGCCGTCGCCCTGCAACGCGAGTCCTGCGCCCCCTAATCCGGCTGCGCGCGCGCCTTGTCCCGCCGGGACTTGGACGCCGACCTGTTGCAGTTCGGGTTGCGCCTGAGCAGTACACGCCGACAGAAAGACGAGCAAGGCGAGTAGCGTGCGCACGGATCCGACGGGTTGGTTCGTTGCATAAGGATAGAGCCGCGTGTGCGTTTTGTCCACGCTCGTGCCGCGCCGTTCCGGCGACGTAGCTTTCGCCCCCACCTCTTTCGCGTCTATGACTCGTTTTCTCCTCCTCGTCTGCCTCGCCCTGGTCGGCATCCCTGCCGCTCACGCTCAGGAATTGCGCTGCCGAGTCAACGTCGACTATACCCAACTGGGGCGTTCCGACGTCAACTTTCTGGATCAGTTTGCCGTCGAGGTGCAAGAGTACCTCAACAACCAGCGGTGGACGAACGACCGCTTCGAGGACGTGGAGCGTATCGACTGTGCGATGCAGATCGCGTTTACCGATAGTCCAACGCAGACCTCGTTTCGTGCGCGGCTAGTGGTCACGTCGCAGCGCCCCATCTACGGCACCCGGCAGTCCACTTCGATGCTGAAAGTGGCAGACGAAGGGTGGGACTTCGAGTACGTGCAGGGGCAAAGCCTGACGCGTGATCCCAACCGCATCGACCGGCTCACGTCGCTGCTGGACTACTACGCCTATCTGATGTTGGGGTACGACTACGATTCGTTCGCGCCGCTCGGCGGGGCTCCGTTCTTCGAGCAGGCGCTGGATATCGTGACCCGTGCTCAGGCCGAAGCCGTCAACGGATGGACCTCGTTCGGAGCCGACCGGACGCGCTCGCAAATCGCTCAGGAATTGACGGATCCGCGGTATCTACCGGTGCGACAGGCGTATTACGCGATCCACCGGTTGGGCGTCGACGCGTTCATCGAGGATCCAGAAGTGGCGCGCGCTTCGGTCCTGGCTGCGCTCAATTCGTTCGAAGGCGTTGTCGACCAGGCGTCGAATCCGTACGTGCTCGACATCTTTTTCGATACGAAGTCGAGTGCGCTAGTCGGGATGTTGAGTCGCTCCGCCCAGTCCAGCCAGGCCTATGCGCTGCTGCTAACTCTCGATCCGACGCGCTCATCGGTTTATGGCGCGTTGGTGAACTGAGAGGCCGCTCACGTGGTGCGGCGACCAGTACGACTGCGCCGAAAGCGAAACGGACCAGGCAAAGGCTGGCAACTCCGGCATTCTGCACACGCGCGTCTGAGTGGGCTGCGTACTTTTGGGTCTGACTCTACAGCCATCCATCCGCCCGCGCCATGCAGCCCTCGCAACGCGACGCCCTCGTCGAACGTCTAGAAGCACGCTACGGAAAACGTACCGCTGCCGATCCGCTTCCAGCTGCCGATCGCTCTCTTCACCACGCCGTCGAGCGGATGGTGGCTGCCGGTGCCGCGCGAATGGGCGTGCGACGCGACTCGGACCAGTCCGCTGCCGACGCGTGCGCGCTGGCTCCTCCGATGGCGCGGCTGATCGACCATACGGCGCTCAAAGCGGAAACGACGGTTGAGCAGATCGAAACCCTCTGTGCCGAAGCTCGCAAGCACTGCTTCGCTTCGGTATGCGTTAACCCGGTCCACGTGGCGCGTTCGGCCCGTCTGTTGTCGGGAAGCCCGGTCGCCGTCTGCACG
>CAXBBB010000266.1:0-4519 GCA_963973615.1 uncultured Rhodothermales bacterium
CAGCGGTGGATCCCCGATCGGGTCGGGGATGACGCAGAAGGGATTGGGTGATCAATCCGACAGGATAGGCCTGACTGAGCACTACATAGAACGCCCTGCTCCCTCTGTGTCCGTGGTTGCTTCAGCACGCCCTCGTCCAACCATCAGACCGTACTCGTCACCCTGTCAGGGTGTGGTGAGGCCTGGCAGGAGGTGCAGTCTTACTCTGCCTCGTCCGCAGCGGCGACGATAGCGGCAAAGTCGGCAGCTTTCAGGCTGGCGCCGCCGATCAGTCCGCCGTCGATATCAGGCTGAGCGAGCAGTCCGGCTGCGTTGCCGGGCTTCATGCTGCCGCCGTAGAGGATGGGGATGTCCGATGCGTTGGAGGCACGCTTGGAGAGCCACGCGCGGATCAAGGCGTGGACTTCTTGCGCTTGTTCGGGCGAGGCGGTTTCGCCCGTTCCAATCGCCCAGACGGGTTCGTAGGCGACGACGACCTTTCCAATCTGGTCTGCCGATAAGTCGCCGAGCGCTCCGGCTAGCTGGCCTTCGACAACGTCGGATACGCGGTCCGCGCGGCGCTCCTCGAGCGTTTCGCCGACGCAGACGATGGGCGTCACGCTAGCGGCCAAGGCCCGAGCGGTCTTGGTGGCGACGATCTGATCGGTCTCGCCGAACAGGGCGCGACGCTCGCTGTGGCCTACGATCACGTGGCTGCATCCGACCGCACGAAGCATCGGCGCGGATACTTCGCCCGTGAACGCCCCTTCGTCGGTCGCCGACACGTTCTGGGCGCCGACATGGACGCTCGTGCCCAGCAGCGCATTCGATACGGCATCAATCGAAACGAACGGCGGGCATACGAGCACGTCGCACTCGGATCCGTCGACGGCGTCGGCGACGGCTTTGGCGAGGCGGACCGAGGCGTCCAGCGTGGTGTTGAGTTTCCAGTTTCCGGCGATCAGCATGGCAGGCGATTGAGTAGGTGAGAGACGGCAGAGACGGCCAGCGTCAGAGCGCGGTTTCGTCGGCTTCTTCGGACGGCGCGGCGAGGAGCGCGAACAGGTCGCTTTGAAGCACGCCCAGCGACGGACCGACGTACTTACCGACCAGGTGCCCCTTTCGGTCGATCAGATACCGGACAGGCGTTGTGCGAACGTTGTACGCTTTGGCGATGTCGCTGTCGAATCCGCCTTTGGCGATCACGCGCGCGCCGGTCATCGGAATCTGGTCAAAGAAGGCCCTGGCCAACAGCGTGTCGGCTCCGACGGCGACGCTCACGAACGAGACGCCCTGCGGTTCGAGCAGGCGAGCGAGGGCAGCGCGGCCCTCGACTTCGGCGGAGTAGGCCGACTCACCCGGCTCGAAAAACTCCAACACGACAAACCGTCCGTTCAGGCTGGCCAAGCTGACCTGATCGCCCCGCACCGTTTGGGTTCGGATCGCCGGGGCCCGCATCCCCGAAAGCAGGTTGGACGCTTCGTAGCTCGCACGCTCGGCCCAGGCGCCCCACTCCCCTTCGGCATAGCTTCGCTTCAACACGTCGGCAGCGGCGAGCGCCTCGTCCTTCTGCAAGCTGTCGAGCCGGGCCCGCACGATTTCGGCCTGGATCGCTGCTGCGTCGGCTGAGCGGGCCGCCCCATCGCGCATCCGTTCGAGCAGCGAGATAGCCGCCTCTTGCCCACCCGTCCGAGCCGCCGAGCGCCGCGCTGCCCGGGCGACCGTAGCATAGGCCACGTTAACCGGCTCGATCTCGCCTACGCGCTCGAGCGCCAGTGCGTCGTCTACGCCTTCAAGCATCGCGATGGCTTCGGCCGATGCCAGTTCCGCGCCGACCGTACCGGGGAAGTTCTCCCGCAAGCTCCACAGGATGCCCGCCGTCTGAACGGCTGCGCGTCCGATCCGCTGCTCGACCTGGGAAGCATCGGCGCCGTCTTGCAACTCGTCACGGGCAGCTTCGAGTTGGGCGTCGAACTGCGCGCGTGTGTTGCGATAGGCCATCCAGCCGTCGTTCTCACGCGACCGAATGCGCATCCGCCGATCTGCCGGGATGCGGGCTACGACGGTCGCCGAATCGCCATCGGCAACGACCAAGTCGGTAATCTGAATCGTCTCGCCTCCGATGCGAATCACGAGCGGATACACGCCGCGCTCGGGAGCAGGCACGTCGCCCCCAAACGTGCTGTCGGACTGGACGGCAAAGGCAGCCAACGTGTCAACGACGCCATCGGAGTTGTTGAGCACAAGCACGTTCACATCGGACAGTTCTAATCCAAGTGTGTCGGCAATCGCTACTCGGCCGGATAGATGCGAGGTGACGTCGAGCGGCGTGGCAGGATCGGACGAAGGCGATGAGCAGGCGGCGAGCGCGAGCAGCAGGATGACGGAGAAATAGCGCATCGGCAAAGAGAGCGGCGGACGAAAAAAGGCCCCGACGCCTGGGAGGGCGACGGGGTCGAAAAGGTGGCGTTTGGTGCGCGGAACGTGATCGCGGCAGACGGTAAAGGTACGGCGTGCCGAAGCAGATGAGCACGAATTGGGATCGGCTGCAGGTGTGGGTTCCTTCAGAGCAAGACGGATGGGATGCGGGGAGCTCGCACGCGATTGCGTTCAGGAACCCGACTTGCGGCTGTAAACTGCGGACTTCTCCCCGCTCCAGCATATGCGCCTCCTCCTGCTCTGCTTTCTGCTGCCCATGTCCGCTTTGGCGCAGGGGTTCGACACGTCGAGCGGGCGGCATCATCCCGAACTGGACTGGCGCGTAGCGCGGACAGAGCACTTCCGCATCCACTATCCGCAGCGATTGGCCGGAATCGAGGTAGAGGCGGCGGCGATTGCCGAGGCGTCATACGACGCGCTGTCGGCCAACCTGGGCGTCACGTTCGACGAGCCGATCCGCATCTACCTGTCGGACGAGGACGAGATCGTCAACGGGTTCGCGGTTTCGGTCGGCAACGGCTATACGAACATCTGGGTCGATCAAAACGAGAACGCCAACGCGTGGACCGGGCGCGACAAGTGGCTCCGGCGCGTGATCCCGCACGAGTTGGGCCACATCTTCCACTACCGCGCGACACGCTCGGCCATCGCCCCGTTCGACAACGTGTTCGCCGATCCTGTCCCCCGCGTTTGGACCGAAGGGTTGGCGCAGTACCTGACCGAGGAATGGGACGCCGAGCGTGGCGAGCGCTGGCTGCGTCAGGCAGCGCTCGAAGGCCGATGGAGCTACTCAGACGGTGCAAGCCTATACAACGGGCGCCTGCTCTACGCGACCGGCAACAGCCAGGTGCGGTGGTTTGCCGAGCAATACGGCGACTCAACGCTGGCCGAGTTGTTCAGGCACCGCACGCCCGTCCTCCTCGGCTTGGCGAGCGTCCACGATCCCGAAGCCGCGTTTCCGGCGACCATCGGCAAGAGCTACGTGGCCTTCACGCGTGACTGGCGACGGCACGTCAACGCGCAGTATGGTGCCCTGGCCGTAACGCGCGACACGCCCGACAGCCTGGCATCGCCGCTCCGACTTCCCGGACAATACCTGTGGGCCGTCCGCCCCGCGCCCGGCGGAGACACGACGCGCGTGGCAATCCATCGGACGCGCAGCCTGGCACAGCCGATCCGCGAACTCGTCCTTACGGGCTCTCAAGGCCGAATTGTGGACCGAGGACGGATCGTCGGCGCTCCAGCGTGGTCACCCGACGGACGCTATCTGGCGTGGGCACGGACCGAGTACGCACGATTCGGCTCGCTGCTGACGGACCTGTACGTGCTCGACACCCAATCCGGGCGTAAGCGGCAGGTCACGCATAGCAGGCGCGCGATGCACCCTGAGTTCGCGGCTGACGGTCGGCTTGGGTTCGTGGTGTCTGACGGTGGATCAGCCCAGGTGTGGACGGCTCGCATTGCGGACGACCTGGCACTCACCGACGTGCGGCAGATCACGCGCCTGCCCGACGATACGCAGATCGGCAGCCTCGCGTGGCACCCGACCGACGACCTACTCGCCGCGTCGCTCTTCGAGGCCGACGGACAGCGACGCATCCACCTGATCGACCCATCGACGGCGACCGGCACGCCCGTCACGCCATCCGGCCAGGACAGCCGAGAACCCATCTGGAAGCCTGACGGATCGCAGTTCGCGTTCACCAGCCCCCGCGACGGTGTCCCCAACACGTTTCGGCTCGAACGGGCAAGCGGTACCATTCATCGCCTGACCGATGTAGCGACCGGCGCGAACGCACAGGTATGGCTCCCACCGGACTCCACGGGACGCGGCTACCTGCTCGTCACCACGTCGGAGAGCAAGACCGGAGACCAGGTCTACCGTGTCGCCGACACGCTGAGTCTGGCTGAACCCGCTGATCTGGTGCCGCCCGAGTACCGCGCGTGGCAGACACATCGCCCCCCCGTCGTCATCCCAAGCGTGGTGCCGGTCGACTCGTCGTTGGTGCTGGGCCGAAGCCGCTACAACAGCCTGGCAAACTTGACGCACGTCGCCTCGCTGCCGTTTCCGTACGCCTTCGAGAAGTGGGGAATCGGCGGG
>CAXBBB010000267.1:0-4509 GCA_963973615.1 uncultured Rhodothermales bacterium
GCAGGCCGAGAGTCTGCCCTACCGCGTGTTCGACATCGGCAGCGGATACCAGGCGTGGGTGGGCAAGGGCGCGCATCAGAACGACAAGCTGACCCTGCACCACGCGCGTCCGTTCGACATCTGGCTTCACGCGCGCGGATCGCCGGGATCACACGTCGTCATCCGGCTAAAAGGCCGCGACGATACGCCGCCGCCTGTCGTCATGGAGCGCGCCGCTGCTCTTGCGGCGTGGTACAGCAAGCAGCGCGGGAGCAGTCTGGTGCCCGTCATCCACTCGCCGCGCAAGCACGTTCGCAAGCCCAAAGGAGCTCCGCCGGGATCCGTCCGCGTGCTGCGCGAGGAAACGCTGCTGGTCGCTCCCAATGTGTGGAAGCCGTCGTCGGCTTGATGGCGCAGAGCGGCGTTGCATGAAACGTCGCTATAGGTGAGTTGGGGGGACCGTATTCTGAATCGGTCCAACCCTCCTGTTCATGCCCCGCCTCACCTTCTGGGGAGCCGCCCAGACCGTCACCGGCTCCAAACACCTGCTCGACCTTGCCAACGGAAGCCGACTACTGCTCGACTGCGGCCTGTTTCAGGGGCGCGGCGAAGAGAGCCGCAACGAGCAGTTTGGCTTTGCTGCCGACACCATCGACGCCGTCGTCCTTTCGCACGCGCACATCGACCACATTGGCCTGCTACCCAAGCTGTGGAAAGAGGGCTTCCGAGGACGTGTCTACTGCACCCACGCCACGCGCGACCTGGCCGCCCTACTGCTGCTCGACAGCGCGCACATCCAGGAGAAGGACGTGTACTACTACAACAAGCGGCGCGTCAGCAGAGGGCAGGAGCCGGTCGATCCGCTCTACGAGACCGAGCACGCCGAGGAGGTCATCAAGCTGTTCGTCAGCCTGAACTACCGCCAGCCGTTCGAGCCCGTCCCGGGCGTGACCGTCCACTTCCGCGACGCGGGACACATCCTGGGATCCGCCAGCGTCAACCTGTCGATCCGGGAAGAAGGCCGCACTGTCACGTTGGGCTTTACGGGCGATGTCGGCAATCCCGGTCGCCCGATCCTGCGCGACCCTGAGCCGATGGCCGACTGCGACTACGTCATTTCAGAGAGCACGTACGGCGGAAAAACGCACGCGCCGAGTAGCGAGAGCAAGGAAGCGCTGCTCGAAATCATCAAGCGAACGGCAGCACGTGGCGGCAAGGTCATCATCCCGTCGTTCGCCGTCGGACGCACGCAGGAGATCGTCTACGCGCTCGACCAACTAGCCAACGAAGGCACGCTGCCCGACATCCCGATGTACGTCGACAGCCCGCTCGCCGTCAACGCGACGAGCGTCTTTTTGGCGCACCCTGAGTGCTTCGACGCCGAACTGAACGAGTACATGCGCACCGACCCTAACCCGTTCGGCTGGGACCGCTTGCAGTACATCCGCAAGGCCGAAGGCTCGAAAGAACTCAACGAGCGGACGGACCCGATGGTGATCATCTCGGCCAGCGGCATGGCGACAGCCGGGCGCATCGTCCACCACCTGCGCAACAACGTCGAGAACCCTAAGACGACGGTCATGATGGTCGGCTACTGCGCCGAAGGCACGACGGGGCGCGATCTGATCGAAGGCGACAAAACCATCAAGCTGTTCGGCGACGAGTTCGAAGTCAACGCTGAGGTCGAAGTCATGAACAGCTTCTCGGCCCACGCCGACGAACCCGGCATGGTCAACTTCCTGTCGCACCTCGACCAATCCAAACTGCGCCAGACCTTCCTCGTCCACGGCGACAAGGAGCGCGCCGAAAAGCTCAAGTCGGCACTCAAAGACAAAGACTGGGGCGAGATCATCATCCCGGCGCACGGGCAGTCGTTCGACTTATAACGCCGCGCGTCGCACATGCTCGGGCGGTTGCAGCATGTTGCCAGAAATCACAGCAGACCAAACGCACAAACGCCCCCCATCCACACGGACGGAGGGCGTTTGTTTGTACTACGACCTTTCGGTTAGCGCGCGACCGTGAAGGCCTGTGACTTGGCGCCGGACGGCGTGACCAAGCGGTAGATATATACGCCTGATGCAAGTCCGTTGGTACTGAAAGGAGCGGCATGGGCACCGGCGGGCATCGTGCCCTCCAGAACGGTGACGAGTTCACGTCCCATTGTGTCGTAGATCGAGACGCGCACCGGAGAGGCTTTGGCTAGCTGAAAGCGTAGCTGGCCTTCGCCGCGCACTGGGTTAGGTGCCGCACCGAGCAGGGAGGTGTCTCCAAGTCCCAAGCCGGATTCCGCCGAAACGAACTGACCTCCGGCGAATGCGACTTGGCCGACTTCCATGCGGAACGGCGCACTGCTACCCGATCCAAGAGCGTAGAACGCGATCATCGTCACGTCGTCCGCATCGAGCGTGCCGAGGGCACCACCGATCGGAGCGAACGTGCTCAACGGAATCGAGACCGTCGTACCCGATGCGTTGGCGGGCAGTTCGACGACGAACTTATCGGCCCACGACTGCACGGACGCTTTCTCGATCAGCACCTGCACCGGCGTCGTCGAGCTGTACGAGAAGTCGAGGCTGCTGTAGCTCGTCAGATCGACCGGATCGCCCGACGGACGGAGGTAGCGGAACGTGCTGACGTAGTCCTTCACCTGACCTTGCAGGCTGACGGCCCGCTCGACGACGTAGGCATTCTCAGACGCCTCGCGCGTTTCGGGAAGCGTCTCGAAGCTCGTCACGACATCGCTGCCACCGGCGTAGTGCGACCACGTGCCATCGGCGACGTAGAACTGGTCCATCGACGCCTGGTCGTCCAACTTGAACGATCCATCGAAGAAGCTGCCCACGTCCAACGTAACCGTCGTTTCGGGTGCGTCAGCCGTTGCAGCAGGGATCGTGACCATACGCTCGAACTCCTGGCGGATGCCACGGGCCGCGTCGGTTTCGGTCAGCGCCACTTCGCCGCGAACGGGAAGGGTGACGGCCTGCCGCGTGGTGTTGCGCACGTTGATGGTGAGTTGGCCGTCCAGGTACGCCCCGTTGACGACATAGGCGTGTGGGAGCGCACCGGTGCCGCGCGCATCGCGGTACGAGACCGTTCCCATCGCTTCGAGTCGGCTCATCACGTCGCGGACGAGTTGCTGGGTGTATCCCGGCGACACGCTCCAGACCTGGAAGTTGAGGACTTCGTCTGCTCCAGGCTCGACGACGTACTGGTTCGAGGCGAAACGCGACTCGACGACAAACGAGGTACCGCTGCGGTAGGCCGCAAACGAAACAGCGTAGTCAATCTCTCCCGTCGGCTGAACGAGCTTGGACAGGACGAACACGCGTCCGCCTATTACCAGCTCACGCACGTGGTCCAAGCGTCCACCGCCGAAGCGGTCGCACGTGTTCTTGGTGTGGTCGTAGAGCCTGTCACCCGGCGATACGGCGGCGAAGGCCGCGCCTACCCGCTGACCGCTGGGGCGCAGGTAGTCGGCGGCGACCACTTCCGTGGCGTTGGTCAGGCTCAACAGGTCGGTCGGCGATGTATCGAACGCGGCGGTGTTGCCCGGACCGTTGACCGGCATCAGATCCCGAAGGATCGAGCCGCTCTTACCGGAATACGCCGAGAACGCCACAGGTTCGGGCGCCAGACGCAAGACGGCCTGTGCGGCGACGTCTTCGCGGCGCTGGTACAGGCGCTGGGCCATTGCGAGCGCCATCGAGCCGTTGCTCTCGACTCCAGCATCTCCGCCGCCCGTCGTACCGGTCGTCGTCACGCTGGCATCGTCCTGGTCGTCTTCGGATGGGACGCTGTTGTTCGGCGTCGAATCCACGTCGTCCTCGTTGGCGGCCGAGACCTGGGCCACGTTTTCGTGCGTGCCCGCCGTGTTGACCTGGGCGGTCACGGTGAGCGTTTCGCTCGCATCTTTGGCGAGCGCGCCCACCGTCCACGTGACTACGCCACCGCCTTGGCTGATCGAGCCGACAGACGAAGTGCTGCTGACGTAATCCAGTTCGGCGGGGAGATCGTCTCTCACTTCGACACCTGAAGCGGCATCCGGTCCGTCGTTGGTGATCGTGATCGTAAACGTCACGTGGTCTCCAACCTGCGGGGCAGGCTGATCGACCGTTTTGGTAAGGCTGAGGTCGATCTGCGGGCCAGTCGGTACGGGCGTGCCGGTGACGGTGGCGTCGTCCTGATCGTCCTCGGCTGGCTTGTCGTTGCCTGGCGTCGAGTCCACGTCGCCTTCGTTGGCCGACGAGACCTCAGCCTCGTTGACGATCTGGCCCTGCTTCGTCACCGTCGCCGTAAACGTCGCCGACGCCGTGCCGTTTTTGGCTAGCGAGCCTGCCGACCACGTGAGCGTGCGGCTCGGCGCGTCGTAGCTCACACTGCTGCTCGACGACGAGACGTAGTCCAGTCCAGCCGGAAGTACGTCGGCCACCTCGACGCCGGTAGCAGCGTCGGGGCCTTTGTTGACGAGCGAGAGCGTGAAGTCGACGTTCTGGCCGACCTGCACGGTCTGCGCGCTCGCCGACTTCT
>CAXBBB010000268.1:0-4507 GCA_963973615.1 uncultured Rhodothermales bacterium
CTCGGCGACGTCGACACCGACGCGCTTCTCGAACGAGCACGCATCCGGCAGGTCGAGCGCGCCAGTTCGGACGCCCGCCACCTGCGCAACCGGCTGATCGCTCACGCTCGGCGCTCGGCTAGCGTCGCCTCCCATGACCCGGACGGGCACGGGTTGGGGTTAGGCTTTCCCAAAAAAAAGGAGGCGGCTGCTCACACATCGCCCGTCGGCGGCAACGACTAGACAAGCCCTACTCCTCACCTCCCTCGCCCGTCATGCGCCACACCGTTTCCGCACTCGTCTTCTACGTCGCTGACCTCGACCGCACCGCCGCTTTCTACTCCGACGTGCTCGGCCTCTCGGTCGAGCGGATGGGCGAAGGCGACCAGCTCTTCCTCTCCGCCGACGCAGGCCACGTCGGCCTAGTCTTTTTCCGCGATCCCGAAGCCAAAGCGGGTAGCAGCCCGGTCGTTGTATTCGGCGTCGATTCGGGGATCGAGGAGGCCGTAGCCGCCCTCGTCAGGCACGGCGTCGAGATCGTGACGCCCGTCAGCCACGCGCCCGATGGAGGACTGACGGCGGACTTTCGCGACCCGGACAGCTATACGCTCAGCTACTATCAGCCTCCGGTCGAAGAGGCATAGCGTTGGGAACGCGCGTTCCACATCGGGCGTGCCGTGCGCTTCTCTCACCCGGTCCGCTGATGCGTTTCTTCCCGTTCGTCCTACTCCTCTTGCTGACGGCCTGTGCCGACTACGACACGGTCTCGCTGACCGAACCCGACGCCGTCGACCGCCGCGTGGCTGAAGCGGCTGAGCGTATGGACGCTTCTCCGGCAGGGCAGCGTGTCGCCCAGGCTATCGAAGCGCACGGCGGGTTGGAGGCGTGGTACCGGGGCGGGCCGATGCGCTACCGCTACGCCTACCAGCGCACCGACGCGGACGGCAACGCGACCGGCGATCCTATCGACACGTACCAACTGATCGACCCGTGGGACGCTCGCGCCGTGCACACGGTGGCGTCCGATACGATGGTTCGTTTTGGCTGGAACGGCGAAGAAGCATGGATTGCCCCCGCTGACGCCGAGCCGCCAATCAACGCGCGCTTCTGGGCGCTGACGCCGTACTACTTCGTGTCGATGCCCTTCGTGCTCGCCGATCCCGGCGTCAACTACGCTCTCGCCCCCTCCGACACCGTCGATGGACGTCCAGTCGATGTCATCCGCATCACGTTCGACGCCGGGACGGGCGACGCTCCGGACGACTACTACGACCTGCTGCTCGACCCGCAGACCAACCGCGTCCAAGGGGTTCGGTACATCGTGTCGTACTTCAACCCGGACGGTGAGTTGGCCGAGACGACGATGCTCTACGACGGCGCTCAATCGCCCGGCGGTGGCATCTGGATGCAGACGGGCTTCCGTTCGTTTTCTTCCGAAACCGGAGCCCAACGAGCCAAAGGCACGCTCACCGACCTCCGCTTCGACCCGGACGTGCCGGATGAGGCGTTTGCCAAACCCGAAGACGCACGCGTGCAGGAGGGCATGTGAGTGATACGCGTCACATCGTGACTTTTGAAGCCTGACCGTGACTCACCTGCCCCCAACATTGGCCTCAACCGACCCGACGCAGACGGGGCCGATGGAATCTACGAGCAGCAGCAGTTCACCCGCCGTGGCGCGGCTGACGGCGCTGTGGGCGCTTGCCGAAGTCGGGCTGGGCGGAGCACTCCATGCGTTTCGCCTGCCACTGACCGGGCTGCTCGTCGGATCGAGTGCTGTCGTTCTGCTGTCGCTGATAGCCCACGCCGCACGTCGCGATGGTCGACCGGTGGGGCGTACGCTGCTTACGGCGACGGCGGTCGTGCTCGGCGTCAAGGCGGCTGCGAGTCCGCATGCGCCGGTCGGGGCGTATCTGGCGGTCGCGTTTCAGGGAGGACTGGCCGCGCTGGTGTTGCCGGTGGTGGGGCAGACGGTGGGGCCGTTGGTGCTGGGCGTCGTTGCGCTTGCCGAGTCAGCGGTTCAGCGCGTGCTGGTGATGACGCTGCTGTTCGGCGCTGCGTTCTGGGATGCCGTCGACGCGCTGGTGGCGCTGGCCGTGCGACAGATCGGTCCGCTGGTGGGAATCGCCGACGGTCCTGCGTCAGCGAGCGTCTGGCTGGTCGGCGTGTACGTTGGCGTACACGTGGCGATGGGCGCCGTCGCGGGTGTATTGGGTGGACGACTTCCGCGCCGGGTGTTTCGTGCGTCCGGCGAGGCCGAAGCGATGGCGCTGGCGGCTGAGGCGCACCAACACGTCGAAGCTCGCGCGTCAACTCGGACGCAAAGTGGGCGCGCGTGGTGGCGGCGTCCGATCGTGCGTCGGCTGACGCTGGTCGCCTTGCTGCTCGGGGCCTATGCACTACTCGGCCTGGCCGACGAGACGACGCGCCCGCTCGTGGCAGCGACGATAGCGTTTGGACGAGCCATCGTGCTCGTCAGTGCATGGTTGATGGTCGTCGCACCGCTGGTACTGCGGTTGCTGCATCGATGGGCGGAGAGTTCGTCGCAGGGCATCGAAGTCGCGCGGACGGCGGATCAACTTCCTCATCTGGCTGCGCTTGCCCGCATCGCCTGGCGCCGGACGCAGGGGCGCGGAGCGATGCGGCTCATCACCTTCGCGACGCTCGTCACGTCGGCGGCGCTGGCATCGCCTCCACCCGCCTCTCCGTCCGCGCCATGATCGCGATTCTCACCGGCCCGATCCGAACCGGCAAGACGACGGCTCTGCTCACGGCCTTTCCTTCCAGCCTCGCACACGGCGTGCTGCAACCCGTCGTCGACGGACGCCGTCACGTGCTTTGCCTCCAGTCCGGCCAATCGCGCCCGCTCGAAGCCTCCGCTGATCTACCTGAACAGGACCGAGTGCACGTCGGGCGATTCGTCTTCTCTGCACCGGCTCTGCGATGGGCCAACGGTTGCATCGTAGACGCGCTGGATCTGCGAGCCGATGGAAAGTGGGTCGTCATCGACGAAGTCGGCTCGCTCGAACTCGGCGATAGTGGCCTCGCATCGTCTGTCCGCGAAGCCGTGACGCGTGCTCAGTCGCCGGGCGGGCTACACCTACTGCTCGTCGTGCGCGACGGGCTGGTGGACGCGGTCTGCGACGCGTTCAGAATCGGTGATCCGCTGGTGCTACGGCTCGGAGATCGCCTGCCGGAGGGACCGCGCCTTGGGTCGCGTCAAGAGGCCTAGTGTCAGCGCTCCGGCGACCAGCGTCCCCACCCTAACCTGATGCTCCAGTACTTCGACTTGCCTGACAGCGGATCAGGTGACTAGGGGATCGACGACATTCAGTCCATCAATCCAGTCGAAATCACGGACGTTATGCGTGGCGAGCGGCAGACCATACGCCAGCGCCGTCGCCCCAATCAACGCATCGCCCAGGCTCATCTTCCGCTGCTGCCGAAGCGCGATGGCGCTATCGATGATCGTACTCGAAACGGGTATGAGGGGCGTGGACGCGAACGCGTATTCAATCGCGACCTTTTCCTCGACTGTAATGAGGTGAAATCCCAGCGCCTCCACTTTCGAGACAACAGACGCAAACGTGGGCTGCTGCCCAATAAATTGTCGCAGCGTATCGAAGCCTGGTTTTACCGAGTAGATAAGTAGGTTGGTGTCGAGAACCACGACTCAGTCCTCGCGCCCCGGTAGTGGTCGGTCTTTGCGAATCTCGCGCTGCCACGCAACGGGGTCTTCTATTTCTCGATACGGGTCTAACTCGGCTGCCGCTTCTAGTGCTTGCACTAGCCGGGCGCGCTGCTCCGGCGTCGACTCAGGCAGAGGCGGAAGCCGCGCCGATTCGTCCGCGGCTGGGATAACGCGGACTTTACCGGACGGGGGGCGCGGGCCGATCCAGCGGATGCGGTCGCCTTCGAGGATACCTTCGTATGTGTCGGCCCTAGCTACGGGATTTGAAGCGTCAACACGTCTGCCCCCGGTGGGTTCGTCAGAGCGCTTTGACCTCGGTCGTCAGCGTCGAGATGGAGTCTTTCGCATCGCCGAAGAGCATGCGCGTATTGGGCGCGAAAAAGAGCGCGTTTTCGACGCCCGAGTAGCCCGGCCGCATCGACCGCTTGAGCACGACGACCTGGCTCGCTTTGTCCACGTCGAGGATCGGCATGCCATAGATCGGACTCGACGTATCGGTGCGCGCGGCGGGGTTGACGACGTCGTTAGCGCCGACGACCAGGACGACATCGGTGCGGTCGAAGTCGCCGTTGATCTCGTCCATCTCGGCGAGCAGGTCGTACGACACGTTGGCCTCAGCGAGCAGCACGTTCATGTGCCCCGGCATCCGCCCGGCGACGGGATGAATCGCAAACCGCACGTCGACCCCTTTGCCGATCAGCACGTCGGCCAGTTCGCGCACCTGATGCTGCGCCTGGGCGACGGCCATCCCGTAGCCCGGCACGACGACGACGCGGTCGGCGTAGGCGAGAGAAACCGCCACGTCGTCGGCCTGCGTCTCCTGGATCGACCCGCCCG
>CAXBBB010000269.1:0-4495 GCA_963973615.1 uncultured Rhodothermales bacterium
CTTCGGGTAGCACGATGCCGCACTTGGTCTGGATCTCGATCTGATCGCGCAAGCCGGGCCGCTCGGAGAGAACGCGCCCAAATACCTCCTCAGACTTGCCTCGGGCGTAGATGTCGGCGTGATCGAAGCGCGTGATATCGCAGTCGAGCGCGGTGTCGATGAGCACGTGTGCGCGGCGGACTACGTTGTCGGTCAGCGGCGAAGCGTCCCACGCCCCGCCCAGATTCATGCAGCCGTAGATCAGCGGGGAGTCGGGCATCGGAGTGGGTTGTAGTGAGAGTGGCGAAACTAGCGACGTGGCAGGACACGGTGCATCACGGAGTACGTTGGCGTGTAGCCTTGCCGCCCGTACCACTCCGCCACGTCGTCGTTACCAGCACGAACGACGAGCGTCACGATCTCGGCGCCCTCCTCCTGCATCCATGCGTGCGATCGGTCGAGAAGCTGCGCGCCCAACCCGGCGCCTCGGTGCGCTTCGCCGACGAAAAGATAGCCGACGGCGCCTTCGTTTCCGCTGACGGAAGCGGTACAAAACCCGGCAGCAACGCCGTCAACTCGGACGACTTCGATCCGAAATGGTCCGCGTGCCCGTTCTGCGGCGAAGCGGTTGCGCCACACGACAGCCAGATGTGCGCTCTCGGCTTCCGGCTGGGCGACGACGCTGACCTGGTGGTCTACGAACGCCTGCCACAACGATGCCACGTCAGCGGGCAGAGCGTCCGCATCGGGCGTATCGAACGTCGTCACGGTGCCAATCGCGCTCGCGTCCAACCATCGCCTTCGCGGACGTAGAGCAGGCGGTCGTGCAAGCGATTGGGCCGCCCTTGCCAAAACTCGATCCTCCGTGGGGTCACGCGATAGCCTCCCCAGTTTTCGGGGCGTGGCACGTCCGAACCGTCGGGATATGCGACTTGCGTTTGAGCGAGACGCGCTTCCAGTTGGTCGCGGGTGATCGGCGCCGCGTGCATCGGCACTTTTGAGCAGCACGATCCGCGCCGATGGCGTACCGTCCGCGTCGACGGTCGCAAGCGTCATCGCGTTGGCCTCTGTCACTTCGTCGTGCGCCTGAGCGTCGGCGAACCAAACGGAGAACTGGTCGACCGGATCAGATGAGGCCGACTCCTCGTCGAGCGCGCTCTGTTCGTACGATTGGCGAAGAGCGGCGGCGTCTATGGACATGGCGTTGGAGGCAACGAGAGGAGCACAGCGAACGCGGCGCGTAGACTGTGGCTCCAATCAAGCTGTCGTGCAACGCTGCTGGTCCCCATCGTCAGGATCGCGGAGCGCTGGGGGAAGCTGTATGCGCCCGAGTACGTCGAGCACCTCATCCATCGTAGTGCAGACGCGGGCATCTTTGCCGCGACGCCGTTCGAGCGTGGCAAAGAGCTTGGCGATAACGAAGACGTTGTCCCGTTCGCCGTAAAACACGTCCATGCCGCCTGCGTCCTCCAACACCGCCTCGAGAAGCGGCGGCAAATCCTCGGGCAAAATGATGACCTCCGTCGTACGCGAGCAATCCCAGATCACATCCATGTTTTCGTGCCAATCCGGATCGGAGCGAAGCCCTTCGAGAGCAGCAAGCTTATTGTCGCGGTCTACACGTCCCGTCATCCATAGACGGGCAAGCGATTCTCCGGGGACTATCCGGTAATGGTAGAATTGAGACATGCGCGTGTACGAGATAGAGGAGAACGACTCACACAAGTCGTACGATTCACGGTCCCACCCTGCCGTCTTGCACCTCATCTACGGCCGTGGGCCGACGTCAGGTGAGGATGGCAGAGGGCCTTCATCGTTACTTTAACTCATTGCGCTTTGGCAAGTTACAGTCCTTCGGATGAGGGAGGACTGAACGACAGCCTTACCGATGTACCAACGAGCGAAGACGCTCTGCGGAGTCGGGCGCATCGTCTCCATGTGAAGGCTGCCGGAGGAAGGCGTTGAGACCGTCGCGAGCAGCCACAGCGCGATCGACGTTGGCATCGCTGCCTTTGACGTAGGCGCCGATGCGGATCAGGTCTTCGGCTTCACGATAGTCGGCCAGCAGGCGACGTGCAGTTTGGGCATTGGCGACGTGATCAGACGAGGCGACACGCCCCATCGTCCGGCTGACGCTCTGCAAGATGTCGATAGCCGGATAGTGGCCTTCGTGCGCCAGTTTACGCGATAGGACGACGTGACCGTCCAGGATACCTCGGACGGCATCGGCGACCGGTTCGTTCATGTCGTCGCCGTCGACGAGGACGGTGAACAGGCCAGTGATCGTGCCCGTCTCGCCTGGTCCGGCGCGTTCGAGCAGGCGTGGCAGAAGAGCAAAAACACTAGGCGTATACCCGCGCGTCGTCGGTGGCTCTCCGACGGCCAGCCCGACCTCGCGCTGCGCCATCGCCGTGCGCGTGACGCTGTCCATCATTAGCAGCACGTCTTTGCCCTGATCGCGAAAGTATTCGGCGACAGCCATCGCCGTGAATCCGCCTTTGACCCGACTCATCGCGGCCTGGTCGCTCGTTACGGCAATCACCACACTCCGCGCCAGTCCCTCTGGCCCCAGACTGTCCTCGACGAACTCGCGGACTTCGCGCCCACGCTCGCCGATCAGCGCGATCACGTTCACGTCGGCCGTCGTCTGCCGCGCCATCGTGCCCATCAGCGTACTCTTGCCGACGCCCGATCCGGCAAAGATGCCGATACGCTGCCCCTTACCCAGCGTCAGAAAACCGTCGACAGCCCGGATGCCGGTATGCAGCGGCTCGTCGATCAGCCGGCGCGAAAGCGCAGCGGGCGGGTCACGGTGCAGCGGTGCGGGCGTGCCTTTGGGCAGCGGTCCTTTACCATCGATGGGCTGACCACGCGCGTCAAGCACACGCCCCAGCAACGCATCGCTCACCTCGACGGCCAGCGGCAATCCGGCGCGCTCGACCAGACTTCCCGCCCGCAACCCGTGCGTCTCTTCGAGCGGCATCAGGATCGTCGTCCGCCCGCGCACGCCGACAACTTCGGCAGATACGAAGCGTCCGTCGGGCATGTCACCTTCGTGGACGTAGCACAATTCGCCCACCGACGCGCCTACGTCCGATGCCTCGACGAGCAGCCCGACAGCGCTCTGCACACGCCCGAACCGGCGCGGAGCGGCAGGCGCGACCTGATCGAGACACGAACGGAGAAAGGGGAATTCGGACATGAATGCACCTAATGCCAGGATCGCGCCGACACCTTGCCGGGCTCTCTGACGCCAGAATCGCACCCCACCTCGGCACCTTTTTCCTTCCCATCGTCAGGGCGTTCTTTTTACGTAGCAGCGATGGGCGGCATCGATGTGCCGTTTCGCTACCCTCTTTTTTGCTCACGATTGGCGTCTTGCTTTCGGCCTGCGACAGCGCCGGCTCGGTTGCCGGCCTCGCTCCCCCGCCACGTTCGAGGCGACGATCACTTCGTCATCGGGCGTACGCAAGGTGCCGGGCGAAAGCCTCTCGCTCACACCAGATGACTTGGGCGACTCGTTCACTCGCGTTCACGACGAAAGAGATGATCCGGCAGGACGGCGACCTGTCGACGCAGCACATCGAGGTTGAGGACGTTCGTCGCGACACGCCGAGTAGCGCCGGACTGCGACGACACTCGCTGACACGCCCGCTCGACTCGACGGTATACTTGCATCCTGAGGCAACTCCGTTTCCCGTTTGGAACACGTCGCCACACAACCGCCATACTCTCGCGAATAGGCTGACGCAGATTGGCGACTACTCTGGTATCGTTCACCTCCACTCAACCCCGCACCGACCATGCGACGTTTTTCTTTCCTGCTGCCGATGGCAGCGCTCTTCCTCTTCGCCGCCTGCGACAGTGCCGACGGCACCGACTTGGCCGAAGTCGCCCAGACGTTTGAGGCCACCGTGACGTCGGCCGACGGCACGACCGTCGCCTTCTCCGGCTCGACCGACGCGCTGACATCGGACGGCGTACTCGGCGGCGGCTTCGTCACCTTCACGCGCGACGATACGACCAAGACCGGCACCGCCGTCGGTCTGCGGTTAGTCTCGGATGACCGAACGCAAGCCTTCCGTCTCGCCGGTTTTCTTGCCGACGACATCGCGCTAGACTCTGCCTATCCCATCGGTCTGCCGACCGAGAAGCTGGCGCGTCGCCGCGTAGCACCCGTCGATCACTTCAAAGCCGCCTACTACTTCCGCGGCGACAACGACCGCACACACGCGCTAGGCACCGACGGCACGATCACGTTCACCGCGATGACCGACGACCTGCTCGAAGGCTCGTTCGCGTTCGACGCCGTCGTCCTCAAACGCCGCAACGCCGCGACCGACTCCACCGCCGAGCGCGAGACGGTCAGCGTCGAAGGCACGTTCTCGGTCGAGCGCGCCGAGCGCAAGCGCAAGGACAACCGCCGCAACTGAGCCTCCGCCGCATTGTGGCTCGCAAACCTGTCAGGTCGTAGAGACTTGACAGGTTTTTTCGTTTGGATCATCCACCCAATCCA
>CAXBBB010000270.1:0-4492 GCA_963973615.1 uncultured Rhodothermales bacterium
GACGTTTTGCGAGACCCCGCCTTGGGCGACATCGAGCGAGTAGCGCCGCTTGTAGGGGACGCCGTCCACCTCTTCGGTTTGCGCCTGAATGGCCGGAAGCCCAACGCGCGCCTGCATCCACTGCTGCGGTGCAACGGGCGGCTCATCACGAACCGTCCGACGAGGGTCGGCCATTAGCGAGTCGACCGGCCCCATCGCTCGGACACTGAACGTGCTGCGCTCCAACAGTGAGAAGAGCAAATGATCATCACGCGTCCAGTCGACATCGAAGGCACCTGCGGTAAACGAAGCGACCTGCGACAACTCGACACCCAGTTGGACCGGCCTCTCCGGCGTTACAGCGGCCGTCGAAGTGCTCGCCAGCAGTTCGGGCTGCGACTGGGTCAGATCGGCGACCCAGATGTTTTGCGCGCTGAACCGCCCCAGCGAGTCTCGACGCGCCGAGGTAAAGGCCAGGTGCTTGCCGTCGTTGCTCCACGATGGCGACAGGTCCTGCTGATCCCCGAACGTCAGGTAGCCGATGCCGCCCTCCTCGATGTCCATCAGGAACAGGTTGTAGGCACCCCAGACCCCCTCACTCGTACGGTCCGACGACCATGCGATGTGGTCGCCGTCGGGACTCCACGCCGGGTTGGCGTCGTGATACGCGTCGTCGGTGAGTTGGCGCAGCGACTCGGCTTCCAAGTCGAACGTGTACAGGTCCGAGAAGCCCGATTGCGCGATGCCCGAAAACACGACCTGCCGTCCGTCAGGGCTCCACGACGGCGATGAGAGGGCGACCAGTCCGGGGAAACGGAACGTCTCCTCGATCTCTCCCGTCAGCGCGTCGATGACGTGGAGCGCGTCTTTGGCGCCGGCCTTGGTCACAAACGCCAACCGACCTTGGGCCGATACGTCCATCCGGCTTTCCAGGTGATGAAACGCCTCGAACCGGTCCGACTGCTCACCGCGCAGCAACCGCTCAGGCCGGCTCGTCGGTGTATACGCACTGTCGACCGGGACGCGGAGCAGATCGGTGTAGCTGCCCTTGTTGCTGACATAGACGACGTGCCGCTGCCCCTCGGGATCGGTGAAGGCGACCGGCTTGGCGCTGAATCCGGCGCTCGACACATTGGTGGCGACGACGGAGGCGATGTCGTCGTTCTCGAACGCCGGGTAGTACTGTCGCTTGAGCCAGACGAGCCAGCCATCGGCGACCTCTGAAAACGGTGTTTGCAGCGTGTACGCGATCACCTCGCGGAAGTCTTGGTCGCGCCAGCTGTTCTCGATGAACGCGAGCAGCATCTCTTCGCCATACGTTTCGGCGATGAAGCGGCAGATCGCCTCGCCTTCCTTGTACATCAGATAACTCCCGGCGATGCGATCCAGGTCGGGCATCTCGGCGAGGAAATTGGACGAGAGCGCGTCGCGCAGCATCATGTCGTGCTGAAAATCCGGCTCGCCCGACCAATCCTCCGCCAGCCCCTCGGTGTACCACAGCGGCACAAAACGGTCCGGCGGAATCCGGTGGTCGATGTAGCTGCGCAGCAGTTTGGAGTAGGTGAACACGTGCACCAGTTCGTGCCGGATCACGCGTCGGAAGCGTGTCAGGCCGCCGTTGGCGGGGATCACGACGCGGCCTTTTAGAAACTCGAAGAAGCCGCCGACACCGTCCGGGATAAAGCCCGGAGTAATGTTGGTCTGCTTGAAGTGGATGTTCGACGCATAGAAGATCATCGGCGTCCGTCCGCCCAGACTGTGCTGAAAACGGTTCTCTAGCTCGTCGTAGCTCTCCTCGGCCCACGCCGCGCCCATCTCGGCCAGTTCGCGCATCTCCGGATAGTAGTAGATGTCGAAATGCTCCGTTTTGAGCACTTTCCAGTCGAATTCCTCGTACTGAATCTTGTTACGTCCGAAGTGATAGCCGTACTGCGCCGACACCTCAGGGGTGATCATCAGCAGGAGCAGCAGGCAGGCGAGCAGGCGCGCGGACATTCGGAACGGCATGAGGAGAGTATCCAACGGACAGAACCGCAACCTACGCACGCTGCTCGCCGAAATCCTCTCAAACCCGCCGAGGCGACGCCTTAGCCCTGCCAACCGTTACGCACGTGTGTGGACAGATCCTTCCCCTAGGCTACCCGCTTGTTCGGCAACGGGTTAGCGGCACCGGTACCAGTGCTTGGTCATCTTCGCGCAGGATCGCTGCCGTGGTGGGCGGTTCACAAAATGGACCGCCTCGCCGACTCCCCGTTTCCTATGAACGCTGACTGTGCTGTCGGCTCGGTGGATAGACGTCGCGCCCAGCATTCTCATCAGTTGGCGAGCCTCGTTGGGAACAGCGTTTCCCTCCCGAAGCCACAAGGTCGAGTATTCGGCTGAGTCGACCGCAAGTTGAGCGAGGCGATCGAATTCGGCCAAATGCGTCCGGGGCGTTGGTGGATCGACTGACGACAGAGTTACCAAGAGCAGGAGGCCAAAGCGACGGCTCCGATAGCGCCCGAGACTCCGATGGCTTGGCGCCTCTTCATGCCTCTTCTTCGACGGCTTTGGTACCGTCCGCCAGAAAAGAGGCGAAGTCGCATTCGCGCTGCTCCAAGAAGTTCTCAGCGAGGCAACGCACGTGCTCGGCGGACTCGGCGGCGAGGCACTGCTCGGCTAACTCGCGCGCATCGGACAGCCGCGTCTTGCGGATCACGGCTTTGACTTCGGACAGGTAGACCGGCGACAAACTGAACTCGTCCAGCCCCAGTCCCAGCAAAATCGGCGCGGCGAGCGGTTGCGACGCCAGCTCCCCGCAGAGGCTGACGGGGATTCCGGCGTCATGCCCCGATTTGATCGTGTGTGCAATCAGGCGGAGCACGCTCGGATTCAGTTCGTCGAAGAGGCTACCGACGTAATCGTTGCCTCTATCGACGGCTAGCGTGTACTGTGTCAGGTCGTTGGTGCCGATGGAGAAGAAATCGACGTGGGGAGCGAAGCGCTCGGCCATCAGGGCGACGGCAGGGACTTCGACCATAATGCCGACGGGAACGCTGGGATTGTGTGCGATCCCCTCACGATCCAGATCGGCGCAGGTGTCGGCGAGGAGTTGCTTGAAGCGAGCTAACTCATCGAGCGTCGTCACCATCGGCACGAGCAGGCGTGTTGGACCGTGGGTGGCAGCGCGGAGGATGGCGCGCAGTTGGGGAACGAGCACTTCGGGCTTGTCGAGCAAGAGCCGCAGACCGCGCCAGCCGAGGAAAGGGTTAGCCTCGCGGTGACCGAGCGGCAGCATCTTGTCGCCGCCCAGGTCGAGCACGCGGAAGGTGACGTCGCCAACAGGAGTTTCGCGCACGATGCTCGCGTACAGACTCGTCTGCTGCTCCTCGCCGATGGACAGCTTTTGCTGCATTAGGATCAAGATCTCGGTCCGAAACAGGCCGATGCCCTGAGCGCCGAACTCGGTCAGTTGGCTCAGTTCCTCACGAAACTCCAGATTGGCCTTGAGCGACACCCTATGTCCGTCCAGCGTCTCGGCAGGTAGCGGGACGAGCGCGCGGTGCTCCTCGATCATCCGCCGATATGCGACTTCCTCACGTTGGTACCGTCGACGCGTCGCAGCCGTCGGGCGAACGATAATGCGTCCCTTTAAGCCATCGACGATGATGTCGTCTCCCAGATTGGCGATGTCGGTCAACTCTCTGACACCGACGACCGCGGGTAGGCCAAGTGCACGCGCCATAATCGACACGTGTGAAGTGGTGCCGCCGTATTCGAGCGCCAGCCCCAAAATGCCGCGCCTGCTGAACAGGATCACGTCAGCGGCCGAGAGTTGAGGCGCCGTAACGACGGTGTTCTCTTCCACTTTCGAAAGCACCGTTCCGCGCCGCAGGTGGCGCAGCAGGCGGTCTTCCAAGTCGAGCAGGTCGTGGGCGCGCTCGCGCAGGTAGTCGCTCTTGGACGACTGCAACACCTCGCGATGGCGTTTGAGCACGTATCGCACCGACGCATCTGCCGGGTGACACTCGCGGATGGACGCCTGGACCGCGTCGAACACCTGACTGTCGCGCAGCATCAGCGCCTGGGCCTCGAACACGGCGGCGCTGTCGGCCCCGATTTTCTGCTCGGCTAACTCGCCGATCTTGCGCAGGTCGCGTTCGCTGCGTTCGACTGCCAACTCGAAACGCTGCAGTTCGTCGTCGATATCGTGCTCGTCGATCACGCGCGACTCGACCTCCTCGCGCGCTCTGGCGTACGGATACACCGGCCCTATTGCGATGCCCGGCGAGACCGCGACGCCCGAAAGCGTGATCTCTCCTGCTTCCGAGTGGCTCACCTTAGGACACCTCGCCAAATCCACTCGAAAACAGTTCGATGATCGCTTCGGCGGCGGCTTCTTCGTCCGATCCATCGAACGTCAGCGTAAGGGTAGACCCCTGGTCGGCGGCCAGCGTCATGACGCCGATAATGCTCTTGCCGTTGATCTCGTAGCCGTCCTTCTGAATCGTAAAGTCGGAGTCGAACTTAGCGG
>CAXBBB010000271.1:0-4458 GCA_963973615.1 uncultured Rhodothermales bacterium
GTGGCGGTCGATACGATGCCGGACTTGGTGCCGCCGCTGACGAAAGCAGGAGGTCCTGCCGGAAATCACGTCGTCGTGCGTTCGGGTGACGTGTATCTCTTTCTGGCCCATTTGCAGAGTGGAAGCGTCCGCGTGTCGGCAGGCGACTCGGTCGTGGCTGGGACCGTCGTGGGCGTGGTGGGCAACTCGGGCAATACTACCGAGCCGCACCTGCACCTCCACGCCGTCCGCATTACGGAGCAGGTCGCGCTCGACGATCTGCTGTGGAGCGGCGAGCCGGTGCCCTTGCGTATCGACGGGCGGTTCTTGGTGCGGAACGACATCTTCTGACTCGATTCGTCCGATGTCCGACTCCGCTCCTTCGCTCGCCCTCGCGACCGGACGCCGACCCGAACTCGACGGGCTGCGCGTGCTGCTGATCGCAGGTGTATTTCTCCATCATGTCGCGATGCCGTTCGGCGGCGATCCGTGGTACGTCGGAAACGCCGACACGAGCCGGGTTCTGGACGATGTAATGGTGTACTTCGAGCAGATGCGGTTGCCGATGCTGTTCTTCGTGTCGGGCGCCGTGTCCTGGATTCTGCTCTTGCGCACGCCGCGGTGGACGTTCGCGCGCAAGCGGCTGATGCGCCTGCTGATCCCGTTCGCTTTCGCCGTCCTCGTCGTCGTCCCGCCGCAGACCTACGTCGAGAGCCTGCCGATCAACGTTTCGTATCTCGAAGCCTATCCGCATCTATTCGACGAGTGGCGCACGCATCACCTTTGGTTCATCGAGTACTTGGCGTGGTTCGTCGTGCTGTCGCTGCCGATGACGTGGCTGTTGCAGCGTCCGGCTGTCGCAGCATGGAGTGATCGCTGGTTGACGCGACCTTCTGGTCTGTTGCTGCTCGGAGGCATTGGAGTGCTGGCGCGTGTCGCCGGGGAGTGGGCGGAGATGGATCAGACGATGTTCTACTTCTGTTTCTACATCGCCGGGATGGTGCTGGTGAGCCGACCGAACGTATGGCGCTCGGTCGGCGCGCACGTGCGGACGTTCGGGTGGGCGTTGGCCATCGTGTCGATGGTGTTCTACGCCTACTACTTTCCGGACCTGAGCGCCTACGCTTCAGAGGGCGTGCGCTGGACGCTGTGGTGGTTGCTGGGCGCTGTGCTGGCGGGGACTGCGCTTCTGGCATCACTCGGAGTCGCGCAGCACGTGCTGACGCGGCGGCGCGCCTGGATCGAGTCGCTGAACGAGATGGTGTATCCGTTCTACATCCTCCATCAGACCGTCATCGTCATCGCCGCCTACTGGGTCGTGCAGTGGTCGGCCGGGGTCGTGCCCAAACTGCTCGGACTGTTGGCGATCTCGCTCGTCGTAACGGTTGCGCTCTGCGTCGGGTTGATCCGTCCGTTCCGCGTGATGCGGTTTCTGTTCGGCGCGGGCGGAGGGCGAAAGCGCGCACGTGTCGATGAGGCGCGAGTGGTGGTGTAGGCTGACCTGTGTAACAGCGGTTTGCCTACCGGATGACGACCAGGGAGGTCGTGTAGGTTCGGTTGCCATTGGTGGCGCGGATCACATACACTCCCGGAGCGAGGTGCGACGGTACCGTCAGGGAGAGCGACTGTTGGGCTGGACCGTCGTGTAGCCGAGCGACCTGGACGCCGAGGGCATCGTAGATGTCGACGTGCGCAGGTTGGGGTGAGGCAGATGAGAGAACCACTTCTGCACCGCCGCTCGAGGGATTCGGGTAGGGGACGGAGAGGTGGAGAAGAGACTCGGATGCCAACGTGAGAACAACCTCGGGGCTAATCGTCTCCGAACCGTCGAGGTCGCGCTGGCGCAGGCGAAAGCGGTAGGTGCCGGAGGCGAGGTCTTCCAGGCGATGGGTGTAGTAGCGGGCTTCGAGCGTCGTTCCGGCGCCTTGGACAAATCCGGTTGGTGTAAAGACGCGCTCCGTCACGCGGCGCCGTTCGACGGTGAATCCGGCGTTGTTCGTTTCGCTCGCCGTCTGCCATGTCAGCAGCACGTCGGAGCCGTCGGCAACGGCAGCGAAGGCAACCAACTCGACGGGCAAGTCTTCGCTGCGGACTTGCAGTCGGTAGGGGATCGCGACGGATCCGTAGCTGGTGTTGGCTTCGAAGGTGGGCGTGTTGTCGGCATTCTGGGCAGGCGCGAGGGATGCTACGATGTCGCCGTCCTGAGCCGAGCAATAGTGTAGCGTGATCGGCGCGTCGCGCTCGTTCGGGTCTCCGGCGACCGATAGGAAGTAGGTCGACAGTCCGCCCACCTGCTGTGCCTGGGCGACGCCGCGCAGTTCACCACCAAGGCATCCGGCCACCCGCGCTCCTGCATCCGACCGGCGATTGGCATTCGCGGCTGCATCGTCGACGTAGACGGCGGCGGTGAAGCCGGTCGATTGGTCGAAGCGCGACAGATCGGCGGGGGCGACGAACGCCGCGCAGGTCGTCGGGCACGGCGTCTGGGCGCGCGCGCTAAGCGGCACGAGGAGCGCGAAGAGCAAGAGGCGGAGCATGGCGGAAGGTCGAGGAGGGAGTTTCAAAAAAGCGCGGGGGACGACTCACGTTCGAGTCCTCCCCCGCGTCCGGTTCATCGCGCCACCACAACACGATGAACGGCCTTATGCGTCTCGCTTCCGGCTGTAGCGCGGATGCGGACGACGTAGACACCGGAGGCGAGCGCGCGCGTATCGAACGGCTCGTCGTGATAGCCCGCTTCGCGCCGCTGGTCGATCAGGACGGCGACGCGTCGCCCGAGCAGGTCGAAGACTTCCATCTCCACGTCGGCGGAAGTGGGGAGGGCGAAGCGGATCGTGGTGCGGTCGAAGGCCGGATTTGGGGCGTTGCCTTCGAGAGCGAAGGTGAGCGGGATGCCGGAGCGTGCCAGACTCGTCGATGTCGGCTGCGTGAGTGTCAAGCCGTCGAAGATCAGCGGAGTGCTGGGCGTGCCACGCACGTCGTCGGCGACGAAGCCGAGCGATTCGGCGGTTTTTGACGTCTGCTGCATTGCACCTTCGGTGGTGATGTGGAGGGCGTCGCGGCTTCCGATCTCGCCCAAGAGAAGGCGGATTTCCTCGCCGGTCGTTCCCAGACCGCCGACGCTCAGGTAGGCGAGGTATCGGCCCAGTCCGGCATCGTAGGTCAGCTTCGCCACGCCGCGCACAGCAGGCTGGTCCGAGCCGTCGTCCGCTAAGGCGACGACCTCGTAGGCCGCCTGTGTGCTGTCGGCATCGGCCAGACCGGGGACAGCTACGACCAGCGTCATTTGCGAGCCGAATGCCTGAGGGCCCGCCTGCCACAGCGACGGATCGACTGACGGTGGGGTAGAACCGCCTGCGCACACGCCTAGGCCGTCGGGCTGACGGTCGGTCGGGTAGGCGAGGCTTCCGCCGCCCGCGACGCGCAACTGGTAGCCCTCGCCCGGCGCCATCTGCGTCAGACTGCCGACCCATCCGCCCGCCGACTCGTCGAAGATGGCGAATCCGCGCTGGCTCTTGAGCAGGTCGCCGGTCGTGGGGGCAACCGTCAGGCCCGAGAGCGCCTGGGCGACGGGCGTCGGGCACCCCGGCAGGTAGCCGATCCAGTTCCAACCCGGAATCAGGGGCAGGCTCTGCGAGGGATCGGGAAGCGTCGGTGAGGTGGGCGTCGGTAGGAACGCCTGCTGGCTGAGGTAGAGCCGGTAGCCCTTGCCCGGAGCGAGCGACTGGAGCGAGCCGATCCACGCGTTCGATCCGGCGTCGTACTGTGCGAATACCTGCTGCGCATTGGCATCGGTGGCCTGAATGCGGTCGCCCTCGGATGCCGGAACGCTGCGCAGAACAACGCCCACCGCTGGATCTGCGGGGACGAACGGCAGCGAGAACCATGTCCACCCGGCGGCGAACATCAGTCCGTCGGACTGGCTCGGCGGGACGGCGTAAATCGTCGTCGGCGTAGACGGCGAGCCCACCTGCTTCCCGCTCTCGAACGACGCGCCGGGTCCGGCTGCGGTGTAGCGGACGCACGTCGCCGGATCGTAGACCTCGAAGCGGATCGCCTCGCCGCGTTCCCTATTGCCGTAGATCGTGAGGGCAACGCGCTGATCGCTGCCGATGGCGGTCATCTCGGCGACACCACGCAGTTCGCTGCCGACAAATGCGGCAAGCGTACCGGTCTCCAGCCCGCGATAGTCGGTTGTGCGATCCAGTCCGGTTGCGGTCGGATCGCCCGAGCGGGGTACCTGGACTCCGGCGAGCATCTGCATCGAGTAGGCGAACGTGCCCGGATCGACGGACCAGCCGGGAGGCGAGCAGCCAACGAGCACGTCGAAGCGTAGGCGCGCGGCCTGGCTGCTGTCGACCACCGATGCGTTCATGCCGTACGTCCAGACCTCGGCGGTGTGCGGGCCGATGGCGAGCGTGTCGGCCACATCGAACGTGATCGGCAGACGCGCTCCGGCGACGAGTGTGGCGGTCGTGT
>CAXBBB010000272.1:0-4450 GCA_963973615.1 uncultured Rhodothermales bacterium
GGCAGCGGCCCGCCGACTGACGACATCGTCGTCGAGTTGCGCGACGTACACAAAGGCTTCGGCGAGAAAGAGATTCTCAAGGGCGTCTCGTTCGACGTACCGCGCGGCCAGAGCGTCCTCGTTATGGGCGGATCGGGAACGGGCAAGAGCGTCACCATCAAGCACGTCGTCCAGTTGCTCGACCCCGACGCGGGCGAAGTCTGGGTACTGGGCAAACGCGCCGACCAACTCGGCCAAGACGAGATGGACGACCTGCGGCTCAAGATCGGCTACCTGTTTCAGAGTGGCGCCCTGTTCGATTCGATGACGGTCTACGAAAACCTCGACTTCATCTTGGGGCGGCACACCAAGCAGCAACCCGGCGAGCGACGCGACCGCATCGAAGAAACGCTCAACTGGGTCAATCTGATCGACTCGGCGCCGCAGTATCCATCCGAACTGTCGGGCGGACAGCGCAAGCGCATCGGACTGGCCCGCTCGATCATTCTCGAACCCGAGATCATGCTCTACGACGAGCCGACGACCGGGCTGGACCCGATCAGCGTGCGCGTCGTGTCGGACCTGATTACGCGTCTACGCGACGAGCGCGGCATCTCGTCCATCGCCATCACGCACGACATGCTCTGCGCCGAACTCATCGCCGACCGCATCTACTTCATTCAGGACGGCGTCATCGGCGCCGCCGGTACACTCGACGAAGTCCGCAACAGCAGCGTCGAAGGCATTCGTACGTTCTTCCAGGCGAACGACCCATCCATCCCCGTCTCCTTCTGACGCCGCGTCCCGACGCTCCCCACTTCCCCCTTGACCTATGCCTCGCCAAGCCCGCGTCGGCCTTCTCGTACTCGCCGGAGTCGGCCTGTTCATGGTTGCGCTCTTCACGATTGCACAGCGGTCGTTCCTACTGAGCGACACGTTCAGCGTCCAGACCTCGTTTTATAATGTGGCCGGGCTGGTACCGGGTGCTCCCGTTCAGTATCAGGGTGTCAACGTAGGCCGCGTTGAGGCCGTAGTTCTGCCTGGGCAGCCGAGTGACAAAGTGCGCGTGGAGATGCAACTCGACGAGGAAGTGCAGCATCTGATCCGCTCGAACACCCAGGCGCAGGTACAGTCGGACGGACTCGTCGGCAACATGATCATCGTGCTGCTCGCGAACACCGCCCAGGCCCCCCCCATCGAACCAGGCGGGGCGATTCCAGGTCTAGAACCGTTCTCGTTGACCGACGTGACCGACCGTGCGTTGACGAGCGTTCAGGCATTCAACGAGGTTGCCGAGGGGCTGCAGCTCATCCTGTCGGACGTGCGCAACGCCGAGGGTACGATCGGTAGCCTGATCTACGACCCGGCGCTCTACAATAGCCTCGTCGCGACGACGACCGAGACCGAAGCCCTTCTCGGACGCTTAGGACAGAGCGCCGAGAACATCGTTCTGAGCGCCGAGAACACGACGGCCGGACTGAACGAGATGCTCAACAAGATCAACAACGGCGGCGGCTCGCTGGCACTGATGCTCAACGACCCGGGCTTCTACAACCAACTTTTGGCTGCGTCGGACACGCTACTGACGGTCACGCGCGACGTCAGTTACGTCACCTCTAACCTGGAAGAAGCGACGGCATGGGGGTCAGTTGCCGCCTTCCGCGCGGCTGAGTTGACCGAAGCGCTGCAGCAGAACTTCCTGTTCAAGCGGTACTTCGAGGAGCGCGGGTACACCGATCAGGCGCCGTTCGAAGTGCGTGAACGCGCCATCCGCAGCAGCCAACGCGAGATCGAAGAGCAGAGACGCGCCATCTACGAATGGCAACTGCGCGTCCAGGCACTCGTCGATCGACTCGAAGCGCAGGGCATCGAAGCGCCGCCTGCTCCCGACGTGCTACCCAACGATTTGCCGACTCCGAGAGGGCAAAATGCGCCCACGGGCAACGGAAATGGTAGTGGTGGTACGTCATCGACCTCTCGCACGCCCGAAGCGTCCGGCCAACCCGCAGCAGGCGACGACCTCGCATGGATTCCGCAGGTGACGCGGCAGCGCCGGTGAGTCAAGACCCACACATCTCCCCTCCTACTGGGCACCGGGCAACATTTGAGGCGATTGCCTTCGCAGGGGCGATGCTGCTGTTTCTGTTTCTGATCTACGATCTGCATGCGTTCAACGGACCGCAGAGTTATCTGATCGTGCCCCTCGTCGCCATCTCGGGGGCGATTCTCGCGTGGCCGATGCGCGATAACCAGGCCGTCCGCGCCCTCCTCCTGGCGGGCGGGTTGGTCGTGCTACTCTGGCTCGGGCAGCAACTGTTCGGCGTGCTGCTGCCGTTCCTGATTGTCTACCTGCTCGCGTTTCTGTTCGAACCGTTGGTGTCCAGCCTGCACCGCAAACGCAAGATTCCGCGCTGGGTGAGCGCACTCGGCATCGTAGCCCTTCTGCTTGGCGCCATCGGTGGCCTCCTGACGTTCGTCGTGCCGACGCTGCTCGACGAGACGCAAAACCTGATCAACCGGCTCGTCGCCGTCGTCGGTGATGTGAGACAGTGGGCGCTGACCTCTCCAACGCTCGACCGCATCACCGAAAGTGGTTTGATCGACCGGGAATCGCTCGTCAACGAGATTTCCCTAGCCGTTCAGAGCACGCTTCTGGGAGCGGGCGGCGACATCCCGCGAGCCGTAAACGGCGTCGTATCGCGCATCGGAAGCCTGCTAAGCACCTTCACCGTCCTGTCGATCATGCCGGTCGCGCTGTTCTACCTGCTCAAAGACTACCCTTTCGTCACCCGGCGGCTGATGGAGCTGTTTCCGACGTTCGGCGGCAAGCGCGACTACCTGGTCACCGCCAGCGTCGTCGTCGGCGACTACCTGCGTGGTCAACTCATCATCTCGTCGATCGCAGCCTTCAATGTCGGTTTACTGCTGCTGCTGTTCGGGTTTCCGTACGCGATCCTGATGGGCCTGATCGCGGGCGTGCTCAACCTGATCCCTAACATCGGCGCGCTGATTACGATGGCGCTGGGCGTCGTCGTCGCATTGATCTTCGGAGACCCGCTCGGTAAAGACCTACTCGTAGTTGTGGGCGTGCTACTCGGGCAGGCCTTACTCGAAGGGAGCATCCTCTCGCCGACGATCCTAAGCCAGCAGGTTGGCCTGCACCCCGTCCTGATCCTCATCTCGCTGTTCGTGTTCGGCTTCTTCATGGGCATCATCGGCCTGTTCGTCGCCGTGCCGATTACCGCCATCGTGATGACACTCTACAAGACGTATCGCGACCACATGCACCTCGACCTGCTCGACTACGCAGAGTCGTCCTCTTCGCGCTCACCGCGTAGTTTCACCTTCTCCACGACGCATTCCTCCCTCACAGACGGAGACGCTCCCCTCGCCTCCGATCCACCTTCGATTGATGACAAACCCACAGGCTGACGCGCTCTCTCCCCGCGAGACCGTGACGACGTGGACCGTTGGAGGCCGCCTGCATCCGTCAGGGAGTCTGATCGCGCGTGCACTTCGCCGGTGGACGGGTGATCCCCTGCGAGCCGAAGCCCTCCACCTGCTGATCGGATCGCTCTTCGCGCTGGCATGCAGTGGCGCTTATCTCATCTCGGGCAGCCTATCCCCCGACTGGTCGGCGAGCGTCGCAACCTGGGCGATCTGGGCCAGCACCGCCGGCGCCTTCGTGGGTCTGGTCGGATGGACTCCTGGCCTCCACGTGCTGCTGAGCAGCGAAACCCTGCTCATCCGGCAGGGCGAAAAGGACGCACGAATCGCCCTGAACGACATCGTAAGCTGTGGTGCCCTGGACGCTCGGACGTTCCACCGCGTCCATCGCCGCTATGCAGACGTCCGCACGTTCGCCGTCCGCACCGACGCGCTGCTGCTGATCGAAACTACGGACGCCCCCCTCGTCATCGGCTTCGCCACACCGTCTGACCGCGACGCCCTCCACGAAGCGATGCAGACGCACCCGGCGCCTACGTGCATCCGCGCGCAAGTAGCCGTCGTTGCCTGACCGAGAGTTGTCGGCTTGCCGACTGCTCCGCTTGATACCACCTCTATAGAACTGGAATGCACTTCCCTTTTTCCCACCGTCATTCCCGCGAAGGCGGGAATCCAGAACCGCTACTATCACCGCATCGACAGTGCTGCGTTCAGGCAGGTGAGGTAGTTGTGCCTCCCTTCCTGCGCAGGGACGACAGGTCGTGGGATACGAAGACACTTTGGCTTCTTGGACTTGAGGGAGACGCATGACCTTCGAACACCTCCACACCGACTCGGGCAGCGCCGCGCGCGCCGGACTGCTCACAACCGATCATGGCGCGATCCAGACCCCGCGCTTCATGCCTGTCGGCACGTTAGGTAGCGTCAAGGGTATATCCCCGCGCGAACTGAAAGAGGAAGTCCATGCCGAGATCATCCTGGGCAACACCTACCACCTGTTTCTACGTCCCGGACTCGACGTGCT
>CAXBBB010000273.1:0-4443 GCA_963973615.1 uncultured Rhodothermales bacterium
AGCGTGAACGCGACGAGCACCCCGAGCGTGACGCCCTCGCCCAGCGCCAGCAGGCCGCCCGTCCACAGCACCAAGCCCAGCGCGACGGCCGACAGGATCTCGACGGCGGGCCAGAACAGCGCGAAGTAGAAAATCGTCTTGATCTGGGCGACGCGGTTGTCGTCGTTGATCTCGCCAAACCGCCGCGCCTCCTCGCGCTCCCTCCCGAACAGTTGGACGACGCCCATGCCCGTCACATGCTCCTGTAAGAACGCGTTGAGCCGGGCCACGTGTTTGCGCGTCTCGCGGTACTGGACGCGCACCTTTTTGCGGAACGTCATCGTCGCCCACACCATGAACGGCATCACGGAGAGCGACACCAGCGCGAGCGTCACGCTGTCCGAAAACATGAAGTAGCCGATGAAGAACAGCCGCCCCAGATCGCCCAGAATCGTGACGACGCCTTGCGAGAGCACGTCCGACAGGCTTTCGACGTCGCTCGTCGTCCGCGTAATCAAGCGGCCGATGGGCTGCCCGTCGAAAAAGCGCAGAGGCTGGCGCACGATGTGATCAAAGACGCGCGTCCGCATGTCGAGGATCGCATTCTGGCCGATCCACTGCGTCAGATAGCCGCCCGCAAACGACAGAAAGCCCTCCAAGATCAGCACGCCAAACAAGACGACGATCAGACGCCCCAATCCGTCCAGATCGCCCGTCACGATGTAGCTGTCGATACCCTCGCCGATCAGCTTGGGCCGCAGCGGTCCCAGCAGTGCCGTACCGACGACGAGGACCAGCGCGAGCACGACCCACCCTTTATACGGCTTGAGGTACGACACGATGCGCCGAAACAGGTGGCTGTCGAAGCCTTGCGCCCGCGTGTCCTCCTGCATTCCGGTCCGCCGCTTGGGAGGAGCCGCCGACGCGTCGGGCGACTGACTCGCGTCGGGCGGCTCGGCAGCAGGAGGCTTGGCGAATGGTGCGCCGTTCGTGGGTTCGGATTTCTGCGCCAAAAGTCAGTCGGGGTGAGAGCGGGGCGTACGCGTCGACGCGCGTTGCGTTGCCGCCGCAGAAAGATGACAACACTTCGAGAGTTGTCATCTTTGAAGGTCGATACGGATAGGCTCCAACTCCACCGCAGCCGTCGACGCGACGAACACCTCGCTCGCCTGGGCTTCCAACTCGTCCGTCGTTTCGTAGCGTGCCGAGAAATGCGTCAGCAGCAGCGCGTGAGCACCAGCGTCTCGGGCAACCTGGGCGGCTTGCGCCGACGTGCTGTGCCCCGTCTGGGCTGCGCGCGCTTCGTACGCTGTCGCGAACGTACTGTCGTGGACGACGAGTGATGCGCTCTGAGACAGCAAGCGTCCCCCTTCGCACGGCGCGGTATCGGTCACGAATGCCAGCGAACGTGGAGGGGGCGGCGGTATCAGTACGTCGTCCGGATTGATCGTGCGCCCGTCAGCCTCGATCGCCTCCCCCGCTTTCAACCGCCGATAGTCACGCCAGTCCGTCACGCCCAACGCGCGCGCTTTTTCCACGTCCAGATTCCCGGCGCCCGACTTTTCCTGCCACCGATAGCCTGCGCAGAAGACGCGATGGTCGAGCGGTCGCACCTCCATGTTGTACGACTCGGTTTCGAGCACGATGGCGTGCGTCAGATCGTCGGCGATCGCGACGGGAACGATCTCGAAGCTCGTACCCTGCACACCCGGCCACGCGAGCAACGGAGCGAATAGACCTTCGGGGCCGATGATCGTCAGCGGCTCTTCGCGACCGGCCATACTTAGCGACGTGAGCAGTCCGGGCAAGCCGAACACGTGATCGCCGTGCAGGTGCGTAATGCAGATCGTCGACAGGCGCGACGGGCGCAGATCGGTCTTCAGGATCTGGTACTGGGCGCCCTCGCCGCAGTCGAACAGGATCCACGTAGGCCCCAGATCGAGAGCGTGCGCCGTCAGGTGGCGACCGTGCGCCGGTATCGCCGCACTCGTGCCCAGCGGGATCAGCGAGAGGTCGCCCAGCGGCTGCGCGTCCGCTCGGCTCACAACGCTTCGATTTCCTGTTGCAGCAACTGCTTGGAGTGCATCTCGGCGTAGATGCCGTCCACATCGACCAACTCGTCGTGCGTACCGCGCTCGGCGACGCGCCCATCTTCGAGCACGAGGATCAGGTCGGCGTCCTGGACCGCGCTGATACGGTGGCTGACCACGACAAGCGTCTGCCCACCGATGCGTGCTTTGAGGTTGCCCAGAATGCGGCGCTCGGTATTGGTGTCGACGGCGGACAGGGCGTCGTCAAAGATCAGAATCTGTGGATTGCGGACGAGTGCTCGGGCGATGGCGGTACGCTGCTTTTGGCCGCCCGAGAGCGTGATGCCGCGCTCGCCGACGAACGTATCGAAGCCGTCTGGAAACCCCTCAATGTTCTCGAGCAAGTCGGCCTCTCGTGTGGCCTCCTCTACGTCGCTCCGGCTGGCGTGCATGGCACCGAAGGCGATGTTGTCGGCGATAGTGTCCGAAAACAAGAATACGTCCTGGGGCACGTAGCCGATGCTGCTTCTGAGCGTGTCGAGCGGAATCGTCGTCACATCGTGCCCGTCGACCTGAACGCTGCCGCTGGTCGGATCGAGCAGGCGCGGAATCATGCGCACGAGCGTCGTCTTGCCGCTGCCGGTTCGTCCGACGATACCCAGCATCTGGCCGGGCTTCAGATCAAAGGACACCCCATGCAGCACGTCATCGCCCGGACCGGAATAGGCGTAACTGACGCTGTCGAAAGAGATAGCGCCGTCGACCTTTTGAATGCCTGCGTCCGTCGCTTCGGTATCGCGGATGGCGGGTTCGGTCCCCAGGATCGTCGCCAGCCGATCCATCGACGCTGCGGCGCGCTGGACCATCGAGATGATGAAGCCCAGCGAGGCTACCGGCCACGTCATCAGAGCGACGTAGATGATGAACTCGGCGATGTTGCCGACCGAAATCACGCCCTGCGTCACCAGCCGTCCGCCTTGCCAGACGACCAAAATCGTCGAAATCCCGATCAGCACCATAAAAACCGGTCGCCACGCCGAACTGACGAGTGCCAGCGACAGATTCTTCTCCTTCAGCAACCGACTTTCGGCGGCGAACGTGTCGCCTTCGGCCCGCTGCCGCGCATACGCCTTGACGACACGGATGCCTGCCAGGGTCTCCTGCACCCGACTCGTCAGGCTCGAATACTGCTTCTGAATCGCCTGCGAACGGCTAAACTCCATCCGGGCGACGAAATAGACCGTGACAGCTAAGAAGGGCATCGGCGCGAGCGCCCACCACGCCAGCGTCGGCGAGATGACGAACATGAACGACAGCGCCAGCGCTACACGCGTGATCGCGCTCGCCATGTACATGAATGCCGGTCCCGAATAACGCCGCACCTGCTCGATATCCGACGTGGCACGCGTCATCACGTCGCCAGTCGAGAGCGAGTGGTAGAACGATTGGGGCAGCTTTTGCAGATGCCCGTACAGCGTCTCTCGCAGGTCGTGCTCGATATGGCGGCTCGCGACGACGATGGTCTGCCGCATAAGGAACGTAAACAACCCGCTCAGCAGTGCTAGTGCCAGAATCACGCCTGCGTAGAAGAGCAGCGACGTAAACACGTGGTCCCACAGCAGGGGGCGCACCGGCTCACCGTGCAGGTTGTACAGCGCAACGAAGCGCGGAACGGCATCGACGACCTGGCGCACGATGACCGGCACCGTTACGGAAAACGCCGCGGCCAGCGTAGCAAACAACAGGCCGAGCACAAACAGTCGCTTGTAACGCGCGATGTAGCCGTTGAGCCAGCCGAGAGAACCCATGCAAGTCGAGGAAAAGACGAGCGTCAACGCACCCATGCGCGGGCAGGTCCGAACGATTCGTGAGGACTCCGTCGAAGGAGATTGGAAGTGCGGTACACAAACCCTAGTGACTGTGTAGTTTAGCCCATCCTTTTCCTGCTTCGCGCACCGTTTGTCTTAGCCGCCCATTCGCGGCAGACTGCTCCTTAGCTTGCCTCGATGATTTCTGCACGAGCCGCCTGTGTCGTCCTCCTCCTGCTCCTCGCCACCGCGCCGGATGTTACCCAGGCGCAGGTTACGCTAGGCCAGGCGCACACGTGCGCGCTGCTGGCGGGCCGTACCGTCCGGTGCTGGGGCGCCAATGACGCCGGGCAGGCCGCCGCGGGGCCACGCACGGCCATCGGCGACGAGCAGGACGAACTGCTGACGGTCGAGGCACTGAACGTCGGCGGATCGGTCGCCCAGATCGAAGCGGGCGGCTTCCACACGTGCGCCTTGCGAGAGGATGGCGGCATCCGCTGCTGGGGCGATGGAGCAGACGGCAAACTGGGCCAGGGCGACACCCAGACGCGGGGAACGGCACTGAACGACCTCGACGGATTGCCGGACGTTGCGCTGGGCACGACCGCCTCGCGCATTGCGGCAGG
>CAXBBB010000274.1:0-4442 GCA_963973615.1 uncultured Rhodothermales bacterium
GAACTGCGCCTGTAGTATGGGTACTTCGTTCGTTCCCCACTTCTATGTTGCCTCGTTACCTGCTTGTTCTGCTACCGTTTCTCTTCCTCACGGCCTGCGGGGTGGAGTTTTTGGACAACGACAATCCAGAAATCGACTTCGGCGACCCGATGGAGCGCGACTGGGATACCATCGTCGCGAGTGATACTCTTACGCTGCTGACGACGTACAACTCGACGTCGTACTTCCTCTATCGCGGCATGGCATTGGGGTACGAGTTCGAGATGGTCGAGAAGTTTGCCGAGGACAACGAACTGGTCCTCAAGACCGTCGTCGTCCCCAACCGCGACAGCCTGTTCGTGCTGCTCAACCAGGGCGTCGGCGACATCGTGGCCGCTCGCATCGTGCCCCGGGCGGTCGACTCTGCTCGGATCGCGTTCTCGCATGCGCTCTATGAGACGCCGCCGGTCCTCGTCCAACTGGAGACGCCCCCTGATGAGTCGGCGATTCCCGAGACCCTCGACACGTTGCTCGAAACCAAAACCGACAGTCTGTTCGGCCCGATTCCCGATGAGATCGAAGTGCCGGTCCGCCTAGTGCGTCGTCCCCAGGGACTGGCAGGCGACAGTGTCCACATCGCGGACCGCACGGCGTACGAAGACCGTCTGGTCGAACTGTCAGACAGCCTAGGCGACGCCATCGAAATCGTCGAGATCGATGGCGACGTATCGGTCGAGCGGTTGGTAAGGGCCGTCGCGCGCGGCAACATCCGGTTTACGGTTGCACCCCAAAACATCGCCGAGTTGAAGGAGTCGTACTTCACCAACATCGCCATCACGCCCCTCTTGGACGAACCCTACCGGGTGTCGTGGGCGATGCGCACCAACTCGCCGTTGTTGATGCAAACTGTCAACGCGTGGATCGACGAGAACGAACACGGCGCGTTCTTCAATCAACTCTATACCAAGTATTTCGTCGACCGAGAGGGATATCGCGAGCGCGAGCAGAGCGAATATCTGACCAGTCAGACCGGTCGGCTGAGCGAGTACGACGACATCATGCGCCGCCACGCGCCTGAGATCGGGTGGGACTGGCGCTTGCTCGCGGCTCAGGCGTTCCAAGAGAGTCGGTTCAAGAACCGGGCGAAGTCGTGGGCCGGAGCCGCCGGTCTGCTCCAACTTATGCCACCGACGGCGCGCGAGTTCGGCGTCACGGATGTGTACGACCCCGAAGACAACGTCGCCGGAGCCGTGCGCTTCCTGCAGTGGCTCGAAAACTACTGGGACGACAAAATCGAGGACCCGGCCGAGCGCTTGAAGTTCGTTCTTGCGTCCTACAACACGGGGCACGGACACGTCGAGGATGCCCGGCGTCTAACGGCCAAGAACGGGTCTGACGATACTGTTTGGAGCGATGTGTCGTACTGGTTGCTCCAGAAGTCGAAGCCTGCCGTCTACCGCGATCCCGTCGTCAGGTACGGCTATAGCCGCGGCATCGAACCCGTGCTATACGTCGAGCATATCCTGGACCGCTTCGAGCATTATAGACAGTTCGTCGATCCCGAGAATCCCAACGCGGTCGCATCGCCAGTAGCCGCTCCTGGCAGTCGCGCAGCGGCGCCTTCAGAGTAGAGAGGAGGGCATCATCCGCGCCCCAGTTCTTCGGCCCTCGCCAGCGCTGCTCGGGCGCCGTTCTTGATGTCGTCGAAGACGCTGGTCGTACGGAAGGTCTGCATCGCGGCTTCGGTCGTTCCGCCCCGGCTCGACACGCGGGCGATCCACTCGTCGCACGTCAGGTCGTTCTTCATCTGTAGCTCTACTGCCCCCCGGAAGGTCTGGGCGACGAGCAGTTCGGCGTGGCTGGGCGAGAAGCCCATTTCCTCGGCGACTTCGATCATCGCCTGCATGAAATACAGCACGTAGGCCGGGCCGCTTCCGCTGATAGCCGTCGTCGCGTCGATGGCCTGCTCGGTGTCGACGTAGATGGCTTTTCCGGTCGTGTTGAGCAGGTTCTGAACGAGCACGAGTTCGATGCGCGTGACGGCGTCGCTGGCCGTAAAACTGGTCATGCCCAGGCCGATCTGAGCGGGCAAGTTGGGCATCGCACGTATCACCTTCTCGACGCCCAGGCCCTGGCGGATGGTGTCGATGGTGACGCCTGCCATGATGCTGAGGTAGACCTGCTGCGGGTCGGTGTCGGGGCGCAAGGCGGCGAAGAGGGCCGACGTGTCTTGCGGCTTGACGGCGAGGATGACGAGGTCGGCGGTGGCGAGGCACGTTTCGGACGACGTGTAGACGGTCCCCAGTCCGGCGTCGCGCAGTTCGGCGGCCTTCTCCTGGCTGCGCTCCAAGATCATCAGCGGGCGCGACGAGCCGGGCGCGGAGGAGGCTCTGGGCGTACGTGCGGCCCATGTTGCCGCCGCCAATGATGAGGATGTTCATACAGGACAAGTCGAGTGGGAGTGTCGAAAATAGCGAGGGGCGTGCCGTTGCATCGGCAGAATACCCGAATCCGGGGAGGCGATGGGAGCGAGAGTATCGGTAGCCTGAGGTATCACTCCACACCACGAACCGCTATGTCGCGTCTCCGCCTCTCTTTCCTCGCTCTCGCGACGCTCGCCGTCCTCACGCTCTTGCCCGGCTGCGCCCAGGTGATGAACCAGGTCGGTGGGGTGGCAGCCCGTATGCTCACTCAGTCGACGGACGATCTGAGCAAATCCAATCGGATGATCAGCTATATCGACAACGCCTACCCGTCGGCAACCGGCGAGGCGGGCGTCGTAGCCGTCGGCGGCAAGCACCAAGAGGGACAGCCGACGGCCAGCGTAACGCTCATGAAGCGCAGCGGCATCGGACTGTGGAAGCTCACCGGCGACATGACCGCCAACGGCACGCCGATGGACAGCTACGCGGGCGGAGTCTCGCGCTTTCTTTTTCTCGAAGACCGCAGCCCGGTAACCGTCGGCATCACGTCCGAGTCGGGGCAGTCCGAAGAATACCGGCTCAATCCGCTGCCGCCGATCCGCATTACCGCGATCAACGGGCAGCCGGTCGGTCGGACGATGGAAGACGCCGTCGCGCTCGACCTCGAAGGTCCGCTTACGCTCGACATCGACCGGCAGGGTGGGGGAATGGCAACGGACATGCGGATCGCGCTCATGGGGACGACAATGGGCGTCAAAGGCTTCTGGGATGTCGCAGTCGTGCCGGGGCAGAACCGCATTGCGCTTCCGGCCGGTGTGTTCTCGAACGGGCAGGGTAACCCGATCAACACGGGCGACAACTGGCTGCTCGTCGAAGAGTACGAGCGCCCCACGTTCGAGGAAGCCCGGAATGGCGGCATGCTGCTCAAAGTCGTCAAGAGCGCCGACGCGGTGCCCGTCATCACGTCGGGCGATCTGCCGCGCAACGCCGTCGGCCTGATCCGGGGCGGATTCACGGTTGAGGAGGAAGCTCGGTCGCAAGGTGATGATCGGTTTGCGTACTCATTCACTAAGCCGCCTGCGTTTTCCGGCCCGGCCTTTCTGCCGGGCACCAAACTGGCCCTCGTCACCTTCACGGTCCGCGCTAACGACCTAAGCCAGGAGCGGACGAGCACGTCGACGCGCGACGACTACGCCACCAACACCCGGACCACGACGACTACGACGCGCACGCGTCAGTTCGCCCAGCTTCCGACGGCGTTCTACCAGCAACTCGCCAACGACATGCACGGCGATCTGATGGGCGCGATGCAGAGCGCGTGGAACGTCGAGATGATTCCGATTTCTCAGGTGCTCGCCAGCCCCCGCTACCAGCGCTACGAAGCCGTCCAGGATACGGCGACGGCGCAGTATGCCTCGGCATCGTATGGAGGCCTGAGCACCATCTTCGATCCGTCGCCGTTCGCCGTCTTGAAGGCAGGCGACACGAGCGGGCCGTTCTCGATGGCGCAGCAGGAGCGTCTGATGGACGAGTTGGGCGTCGACGGACTGGTTGCCGTCACCATCGACCTGTCGATGCCGTGGGACGAGTTCTCGCTCACGCCGATGGTGAACCTTCAGATCATCGGCCGCACGGCGGACCTAATGCAGCCCGCGCAGAGCTTCTACGCCAAGGGAACGGTGACGGGCGAAGGGCAGGACATGGAAAATGTCGATATGGACGATCCAGCGCAACTCCGCGCCTTCCTCGACAACGCCATCAACCGCACCCTGCTCGCGACGACATTCCGCGTTGGCTTCGAACGACTGGTGCAGGAGGAGCGCGCCAACCATCCGATCTATAGCGCCGTGTGGGAAGGTCGGTAATGCACCTGGGGGAAAGAGGAAGCGCCCTCTCACCGCTAAGGTGGAAGGGCGCTTCCTTGTTTAGAATGGAATAGGACTTACGCAGTCGAGCTTTTCAGCTATCAGGACCCCGCGATCCCGTCATTTTCCAGAGTAAGGTAGAAACCCCCGCCTTCAGGCGGGCAGCTTTTAGCTA
>CAXBBB010000275.1:0-4436 GCA_963973615.1 uncultured Rhodothermales bacterium
AGCGTGGATGGCGAGGTAGCGTTCGTCGGCTCGCCGGATCTGACGCAGCGAACCGACGGCTCCAGGCGCGATCCAGACACGAGCATCCGATGCTTCGGCAAGGACGGTTTCCAGATCGAGGGCCAGCGATCCCGACTGTTCGGTGTCTATCCACGGGTACGTGCCACCGGCATCGCGGATGAAGGCGGCCAAGTAACTCTGCCCGCCCGGCACGTGCCACGTCCCCTGCCACGCCGATCCGCTGATGATCGGCGTGCGCTGCGTCTGCCGGGCTTGGCCCAGCCGGAAGCGTTCGTAGCGGTCAGCAACGCTATCGGCGTAGGCGCGGGCCTGCGCTTCGCGACCGACCAACGCGCCCATCAGCACGATCCACTCCATGCGGCCCAGTGGCGTCGCCTCGGTCCAGTCGCCGACGAAAAGAACAGGAATGTCTGCCGCCGCGAGCAGACGCGCCGTCTCGCCCGGCCCCCTGATCGGTCAATCAGTCCCAGAAAGGTTGTCGACAGGACGGACATCGACTCGACCGGCGTTTGAATCGTCGTCACCCCCTCTGGGATGGCAGCACGGGTGCTGTCGGGGGCATCGCGGGACACCAACGCGTAGCGCAACGTGTCGGCCATACCCGCCCACGCGCCGGTCACTTCGACTAGATCGTAGCCCGGTCCGGTAAGCATCCGAAAGCCCGTCGCGTGGGCGAGCGGACGTACCGAGAGTTTGGGGGTGGAAACGGTCGGCTCCTCGCGGCAACCGGCGAGCAGAACGAGAGCGGAGAGGAGCAACAGGCGCATGCTGAAGGGTACGCCGGGCGATGCGCTGGGAGCAACCCCGCAGACTCCACCGACGCGTCTGGCGACAGGTGAGCGACTCTGGACAGACAGGACCAAGGAAGAGACACGAGCGAGTGCTCGCCATCACAGGAAAACTGCTCAACTGTGCCGAAGGTGGCGCGTTCATCTACGACGACACCCCCACCGCTACCCGCTAAGAATACCGTTCGACCCCATGGAAATCGACCCCAAACCTGTCACACTCGACCTGTTCTCCGACATCGCGTGTCCGTGGTGCTACGTCGGTGAGACGCGGTTCAACCAAGCCGCTCAGCAAACCGGCATTCGCGTCGAGCGGCGGTGGCATCCGTTTCAACTCCAGCCCGATATGCCACCCGATACGCGATGGATGGACTTCGCCCCCGCCAAGTTCGGCGGCGCTGAGCGGATGAAGTCGGCTTTTTCGCACGTCGTGTCGGCGGGTGCCGAGAGTGGGATCACGTTCGACTTCGAGCGGATGCCCTACGCGCCCAACACGATGGATGCGCACCGGCTGATCCTGTGGACGCAAGACACGGCTGGTACCGAGCAAGCCTTCGCCCTCGCCCATGCGTTGTACAAGGCGTACTTCGTTGATGCCCGGCACATCGGCGATCTGTCCGTCCTGGCCGACATCGCCGGAGAAGTGGGAATCGACCGCAGCGCTGCCTCCGCCCACCTCGCAACCACAAAGGGCCGAGCCGTCGTCACCGCGAGCCAGGCCGAAGCCGAACGGTTGGGCGTAACCGGCGTCCCGTTCTTCGTGCTGGGCGGCAAGTACGCCATGAGCGGCGCCCAACCTGTCGACGTGTTCGTACGGGCGCTGGAGCAACTCGCATCCGAGGCTCCGTAGCGCCGCACACAACGCTACCCTGCGGCTACCGCCCCTGATTCCGCACCCCGGAATCCATAGAACGCGATGTAGCCATAGCAGAGCAGCACAAGCACGAACGCCGCCTGAATGCCGACTACGTCTGCCAGCGCGCCGAATGCTGGCGGAATGACTGCGCCACCAAAGATGGCCATACAGAGTACGCCCGAAGCCGCCGCCGTCTGCGATCCGAGCCCTTTGATGGCGAGCGTGAAGATGGTCGCGAACTGCACCGAGTTGAACAGCCCGACCGCCAGCGCCGCCCACACCGCGATCAGTCCGGTCGACAGTGCAGAGGTGAGCACGAGCAGGGCGGCACCCAACGCGAAGGTGCCCAACACGAACGTCGGACGCAGACGCTGCAACAAGAGAGCGCCGATAAAGCGCCCGACCATCGCCCCGCCCCAGTAGAGCGCGACCAGCGTGCCAGCGATCTGCCGCTGGGTCATCGCCGCCAGATCACCACTGCCCAGTGTGCCGACGACCGCTTGCATGAACGGAGAGATCGAGACCAGATCACCGATGCCGAGCGACACGAAGTAGTCGACCAGGTAACTGCCGATAGCGACTTCGCCGCCGACGTACACAAAGATGGCGACGGCTCCCAGCGCCAGCCGGCGATGCCGCATCGCGTCCCACAGTCCCGCCAGCCCCGGCTGCGCGTCGTCGGAGTCGAGCAGGCGCGGGAGTTTGAACAGAGCGATTCCGACAGCGAGAAGGCCCAGCACGCCCGCGATCGCCAAGAAGGGCGCGCTCACGGCGGCGGCTTCGGCGGCGAAATACGCCTGCCGCGCGCCCTCGCCTAAAGCCGCGAGCGCTTCGGGCGACTGGATCTCGTCCGAAAGCAAGTAGGCCGCGCTCACCAGAGGCGCGATTGTCGTCCCGAGTGAGTTGAACGCTTGGGCAAAGTTGAGCCGCGACGACGCTGTCCGCTCGGCTCCCAGCGCCGCCACGTACGGATTCGCCGCCACCTGCAGGAGCGTGATGCCGCCCCCTAGCACGAACATCGCCAGCAAGAACAGCACGTAGACACGCACGCTCGCCGCTGGGAGAAAGAGTAGACAGCCTGCCGCCATCGTCGCCAGTCCAACCAGGATGCCGCGTTTGTAGCCGATCCGCGCGATCAGCAATCCGGCAGGAATCGAAAACAGCAGGTACGCACCGAAGAACGCCATCTGCAACAGCCCCGCCTCGAAGTACGACAGCACGAAGACGGACCGCAGGCGGGGAATCAACGCGTCGACGAGGACCGTCAGGAAGCCCCACATGAAGAACAGCGCCGTCACGACGAGGAACGGAGCCAGTGTCCGCTTGGGCGGCACATGCTGCGTCACGACGTGATCCGCCACGTCTGAGGGCGGCATCGAGGAGACGGTTTCGAGCGGCGAGCGTGCGTCGGACATGCGGCGAGGGGTTGGGAGAAGCGCCAAAGGTAGCGTCCCCGCCCTACGTCGCCTCGCCTGGTCGGTACTTGCCCATCCGTACGACTTCGACCTGCTGCGTCCACACGATCACAGCGTGGTGCGTGAAGTAGCGCTCGGCTACGTGCTCGACGATGCGCGCGCCCACATCGGGCGTGACGATCATCTCGATTCTGACGTTGGCACCTTCCCACGCGCTTGCCCGGATGCCTCGGCTCCCCTCCCCGTGCGCATCAGTCGTCGTGTATCCTTGGGCACCCAACTTCTGAAAAGCCGAGACCAGATCCCGTTCGAGCAGTTTTTCTGCGACGACGGTAACGAGCGTTGCGGGGACGGTGGGCATCGGCAGAGGGATTAAAAGAGAGGCGACAGGTGCGACGCCATCCAGAAGTAGAGCGGGATACCCAGCGTGATGTTGAACGGAAAGGTCAGCCCCAGCGCTCCGGTCAGGTACAGGCTAGGCGACGCTTCGGGCAACGCGATCCGCACCGCCGCTGGAGCCGCGATGTACGACGCACTCGACACCATCGCTCCCAACACGGCAGCGCCCGAGGGTTCCAGCCCGCTCAGCAGTCCGCCCGCCACGCCCAGCGCGCCATGCACGATGGCGATGCCGATAGCGAACGCGACAAACGGCCACCCCGCCTTCTTGACGTCGCGCAACCGCGACGCCGCCACGATGCCCATTTCGAGCAAGAACAGCAGCAGCGCCCCCTGAAACCCGGCCTTGAAAAACGGCGCAATCGGTGCAAACCCCGCCTCGCCCGCAATCCACCCGATCACCAATCCGCCGACGAGCAAGATCACACTCTTGCCTGTCAGCACCTCGTGCAACGCTTTCCTCCAACTCCCCGCCCGGTCGCCCTTGACGAACGCCAGCATCAGCGCCACCACGATCGCCGGGACTTCCAGCAGCGCTACCAATGCAGGCATAAATCCTTCGGCAGACTGCCCGATCGCATCCGCAAACGCAAGCGCCGCGATGAACGTCACCGCCGACACCGAGCCGTAGTGCGCCGCCAACGCCGCGCTGTTGACCAGATCCATCCGCAGCAGTTTGCGCAATACCCAGTAGGCCGTCAGCGGTGTCAGGACGCCCAGGAACAGTGTCATCCCAGCCGGGCCGGCGAACTCACTCAGCGGCGTCTTACTCAGCGCGACTCCACCTTTCAGCCCAATCGCGAGCAGCAGGTAGATCGACAGCGCCGAGTAGAGCGCGTCCGGCAGTTTGAGATCGCTCCGCACCAACGCGGCGAACGCGCCGAGGACGAACGCCAGCACGACGGGTGAGAGCAGGTTGGCGAGGAGTGCGTCTAGGGGCAAAGCAAAACCAGTGAG
>CAXBBB010000276.1:0-4425 GCA_963973615.1 uncultured Rhodothermales bacterium
TGTCACGATGGTGGCGATGTAGAACCACAGCGCGACGTACATGTGCTTCTCGCGCCGACGGTACAGCGTCCCGAAGAAGTTGACGGCGAAAATTACCCAAACGATGGTGATCGCCACGTCGATGGGCCACTCCAACTCGGCGTACTCCTTACTCGTCGTGTATCCCAGCGGAAGCGTGATCGCAGCCGCCACGATGATCGCCTGCCAGCCCCAGAAGTGGATCTTCGACATCACATCCGAGAACATCCGCGCCTTGCACAGCCGCTGCGTCGAGTAGTAGATCGCGGCGAAGATGCCGTTGCCCGCAAACGCGAAAATGACCGCATTGGTGTGCAGCGGGCGCAGGCGCCCAAAGCTCAAATACTCGCCCATGTTGGCAGGCCAGAACGGAAGCTGCAACGCCAGCAACGCGCCGACGAGCATGCCGACGAAGCCCCAGATCGTCGTCGCCAGCACGAACCAGCGGACGATGCGGTCGTCGTAGGCGAACGTGTCGAGCAGCGGCATGCGGGGCGTGTGGGTCGCCTCAGATCGAACGAGGACGGGCGCAGCGGGCACGGAAGCGGAGGCAGTGGCCATTGAGAAGAGGAGTCGGTGTGGACGTAAGCAATCCAATTCCGCACTCGTACCCTGCCCTGCCTTCCCTACCCACTGCTGCGGAAAGCCCCGCGGCACCATGTGGGGGAGCGCCCTACACACCCGGATTTCAGCACGAACGCTCCAAAACGGGGAGTGGGACGACCACGCGTGCGCGCAGCCGTCCCACTGGTTGAGATTCGAAATGCCGTGTTAGAAGGCGAGCACGCCCTCGATCATGAATCCGTTGAACTCGCCGCCATTGAAGATGCTCGTTTGGGCGAAGTCGTCGTAGGTCTGCGAGACGTATTCGGCTTTGAGCAGCAGGTTGCGCGTGGGAAACCAGCCCGCAGACGCGGCGACGCGCGTGATGGAGGCTTCGGCACCGCTGCCCGGCAGATCGCCGCTGACGGTGTTGTAGCGTCCGCCGACGTAGAACTGGTCATCTACGAAGCGATACACGCCCTCGACGGCGAGTTGCGTCCACGTGCGGTCTTCCATTTCGTTCGCCGCGCGGCCCGATGCCGTCTCGATCACGCCGAACAGTTCAAGTCCGTTGAACTCGACGAACGGGTTGAGTTGGAACGCCGTGATCTGGTCGCGGAAGCCGGGATTGAAGCGGCCCGATGTGAAGTTGCTCCCAAAACTCGACTGCGTGTTCTCCATTACTCCGTAGTAGCGGCTACCGGCGCGATCGCCGCCATAGAGTGTATTGTTGAGCGACTTGGTGGTCGTGTAGCCACTACCTGTCAGACGCACGCGCAGGTTCTCGTTGACCTGGCGGTCGAACCCGACTTTGCCGTAGAACGAAGGCGCCCGGTCGTCCGGACGCTCGACGGCACCTCGGATCTCGCCGCCCGTAATGGCTGCCATCGCCAGCACGCCACTTGGGTGTTGGAAATAGACCTCGCCGCCGATTTCGGTCGTAAACGAGTCCATGATCAGGTTGCCGACGAACGGATTGTACATCGCCATGCCGTTGTCCGTACGGCGGAAGTGCGCGTCGCCATAGTTGATCTCGAAGTGCCCGACCCGGACGGTCAGATACTGCATCAACTGATCGACGGCATCGCTGCCGAGCATCGGCAAGGCATCGGCTTGGACGTAGCCGCCTTTGACCCACGCTTCGGGGTGGTGACGGCTCGACAGGTAGGTAATCAAGTTGACGCGAATGCCTTCGGCCAGTTGCGCTCCGAGCAGCAGGTTCGCCGTCGCGAGGTTGAAGCCCGCCCCGATGTCGAGCAGCGCGTTCTGATTGACGCCGTTGCCGTCGAGAACAGCAGTGGCGCTGTTGTCATGATTGATAGCCTGAAACTGCTGTGTGAAGGCAGCACCCCAGAACAGTTCGAATCCGTCGTAGTCGGTATTATCGCCCTTGAGAGGTTCGAAGACGTTGATGCCCCGCTGATCGTAGGGGCGAAAGTTCTGAGGCGTGCCGAACTCGAGAGGTTGTGCGAGGGCAGCGGGCGCCAGCGCCAGCAGCACGAGAGCGAGCAGGGTGCGGAGAATCGTCATGGACGCGGGAGGTTGGTGAGGGTGAGGGTGAGGAAATGGAGGTCAGTAGATCGGTAGCGATAGCCCCTTCAGGGCGCACCGTCAATGCGTGCCGTCAGATCGAAGCGGACGGTAACCGCGTCATGGGCGCGAATCAGTCCGAGGGGGCCAGACGGAGGGCGAATCCCGAAGTCGGTCATGCGGACGACGCGCTGGCCTCGCAGCCGTACTCGGTCGTTCTCGCGATGCCCTTGCGCATCGACCTGAATGGGACGATCGACTCCGGCGAGCGTAAGCGTGCCCCAGACTCGCACGTCCATCCAGCTATTGGTCTCAATGCCGGTTTCGGCGCGGTCGAGCACGAAGCGGATGTGGGTGTGCTCGTCGCCTCGGAGCGCACCGAACAGGTCGCGATTCATCCGCCCGTTTCCGCAGTCAAACGCCTCGACGGGCACGCTGAGGGCTGCGTTGGCCGTTCCGCCAGCCGATACGTCAGCGCTCCCGGAAGCGCGGTACGAATGGCACGAGAAGCTGCCCAGCGCGGTCGATCCGTCGAGGGCGAACGCGCTGCCTTCTGTCAACACATACCGCAGTTGCGCCTGCGCCGATGCGCTCGGCATCGCGGCTAGGGCAGCGAACAGCAATAGCGTGCACACGGGCAGTTGGCGTTTCATTGGACTAGGAGAACAGCGGGAGAGCAAGCGATCACTCCGGGGCGATCACGACATCGAAGCGCACCGTCAGGTCGTCGCCCGTTTTGAGCGTGCCCAGTAGCGCCGTCGGTGGGTCGATGCCGAAGTCGGTCATGCGAAAGCTGTGCGTTCCGGTAAAGCGGAAGCCCCCGTCGCCGCTTGGTTTGGCGCGCATCGACAGGCGAGCCGGGCGACTCGTACCTGAGATCGTCAGCGTTCCGGTCGTCTCGACGGCGAACCACCCGTCGGCGCCCGCCCTGGCGGGAACGGCACGCGTCAACTCGTAGCGGACCGTCTCTTCGCCCAGTGCGTCGCGCAGCTTGCCGTTCATCGTCCCGTTGTCGCAGTCGATCGACCGCACGGGAATCGTCACGCGCGCCGATGCCAGAGCCGTCATCCGAGCGCCTTCGGTATCGGCGTTCACGCGTCCCAGAAAGCGGGTCACCTGGCAGTCCCAGTCGTGCACCGTCGACGTACCCTCGACCCAGATGCGACTCTCGTCGGCGAAGCGGTACGTCGTGACGGGTGCGAAGCTGAATGCGAGGATGCCGACACAGACGCATGCGGCAAGTAGAAACGTGAGTAAGCGGGGCATGACGGAGTGGTTGTAGCGACACTGGAGGCGAGGGCGGCGAATCCCCGCCCTGATGCAGGTAAACTGGCTCGCTCGGCGCCCCATCGGCGCATGCCTTCCCCCCACCCCGGCGTAAGAGGGCGCATGCGCTGCCCCATCGGGCGAGATCCTTGACACGTGTGAGGCTTTTCCCGACAGCCCGCGCCTCGCAGCGTGTTGGGTTGCGAGATGCCTCAGTGCTGCGTCAGCCCTAGAATGACGAGTCGCTGCGAGGCCGAAGGACGCGGCAACCCCGCTGAACGGAGCACCGAAGAACACGATTGCTGCGCTTCGCTTGCAATGACTATCCCTACAGAATGAGCGTGACACAGCACTCAGAACCACGCGCGTTACCGAGCGGACTGCCCGCTTCCTATCTTTGCGGCTGCCCTCCCAAGCCCTATGCCCGACGCTGCCCTCGACGCGCTAGACGCCTTAGAACGTCATCTCGCCGCCCCGAGCGACGCATGCCGAGTCGACGACACTGCCCTGCGCTACGTCGCCGACGCCTGCCGTGCCGATGCATGCGCGCTTTCTGTTCGCGACTCGGACAACTCTCTGCCGCGTCTCATCGCGACGACCGATCCTGATTCCGACGACACGCCCGGCTTGGATTCCGTCCTCGGCAGTGCGCATCACCTGACTGTTCGGCTTCCGCTTGAATCCGACAAGGAGTACGTGCTCGCCGCCACGCGCCCATCAGACGACCCATTTTCGCCCGCTGACCATATGGCTCTGCGCGCGGCGGCCTCCTCCCTCACACTGGCGCTGGCTCGCCGCTCACTATCGACGACGCAGGCAGAGACTGAAGCACGTGCCCACGCCGTACTCGACACCGTCGTCGACGCCATCATCACCATCGACGGACGCGGGACGATCCAGTCGTTCAATGATGCTGCCGAGCAGATTTTTGGCTATCCCCGCGCCAACATCATCGGGCACCCCATCAACGCGCTCATGCCCGAGCCCTATCACAGCGCGCACGATGGGTACCTGCGCGCCTACCACGAAACCGGGCGCCGCAAGATCATCGGCATCGGTCGTGAGGTG
>CAXBBB010000277.1:0-4424 GCA_963973615.1 uncultured Rhodothermales bacterium
GGAGTGGGCGGTTGTTGAAGCGCGGGTCCGACTCGTTGGTGGGCAGACCGTGAAGTAGCGCGCGGTTGGGCGTGTGATCGTCCTGGTAGGTTGCGTCTATAGCTTCCTGGTCTCTACGCTTCTCGATAGTCGTGACGCGAGGAGGAGTCGAGGTGCGTGCAGGTTCGGTAATCGCGGCGCTGGTGCGGCTCCCTGGGCGACGACGCGTTTGGGTTCGCTCGCGCGTGCGAAAATCGGCCAGTGGATCGACGGCGACTTCTTCTACGTACTGTTCCTCCCGATAATCCGCACGCTCGCGCGGATCGATCGGCACATTGCGCGGCGGCGCGTTGCGGTTGACGACGGCTCCGGGGCTGGTACCCAGGCGGTCGATCTCGTCGGTTGGACGTCCGATGCTATCGTCGAAGGTGATTTGCTCGGGGATCGCTTCAGTCGAGACAATGCCGGGCGCGTTCACGTCCGAGATGCCGACCTCGCCGATGACGCGCAGCGTGTCCGGGTCAATCAGATAGCCGAATCGCGTCTCGCGATAGTCGGCGCGCTCGGTGAGCCCTAGCGGGTCGATGGCGGCGCTCGGGTGCGGCGGAAAGCGGAGCAGGTAGCGTAGTCCGGCTTCTTCCATCGCGCGGATCGTGTTCTCGTCGTAGAACCCGGCGGGCGGGTGGAGGCCGCTGATGTTCGACCCGTAACGCGAGAGCAACTCGACGCCATCGGTGAGGCGCTGGATCTGCTCGTCGAGCGTGCGTCCGCGCAGCACGCGGTCGTCGGCGGACGATAGGGCGAGTTCGCCGATCTGGGCGCCGCGCTCCATGATATCGGTAAACAGGGCCGACTTCTCAGACGTGAGGAAGAACGTCGCCGGAGCTTGTTCGCGTTCGAGGGCGTCCATCAGGCGCGTCATCGACGGGCGAAATAGGTTGAGATCGCCGACGAGCGGAATCACGACCGGAGCGACAGCTGACGCGCGACCGCGTGGCCATGGACGAATGCTAGCGACCGGCACATCGGTGACATACGCCAGCGCGTTAATGAGCAGTGTCACGTAGACGCGCTGCTGAGTGGGTTCGCGCGATACGTCCGACGGGCGAAACCGCGTCCAGACGAACCGTCCGCGCTCGTACTGCCCGCTCATCAGCATCGTCAGGCCATCGAAGGCTGCTTGATCCGGCGCGTTGTAGGTCTGCAGCGTGCCCAGCGGCTGGGCCGTGATGGGAAGCGCCGCCGTCGTCGGCACTTGGGCGACCAAGTTCATCAAGAAGCCCGGCTCGATGCCTGCCGTGACGGGGTGTGATCCGTCGAGTGACTGAAAGATGCCACCTTCCTGGGGCGGAAGCGTGGCAACGTATTCGGCGCCGAACAAGTCGCGGAAGAACGCTTCGTTTCGTTCACCACCGCGCCCGTCGTCGTCCATCAAGCCGATCCGTCCCTGCGCGATCAGCCCGCCGCCACGCGATACAAACCGCTCGACCTGACGCTCCTGCCTGCGGGTGATTAACTCGGATCCTGGAAGTACCAGCACGCGCGCGTGGCGCGGCAGTCCGTCCTCAAGATCGTCGTCGTCGATCAGTTGGTAGGGAATACCAAGCCCAAGTAAGAACACCTCCCACGAGCGCACGACGTCGCGCAGCTGCTCGACCGGACGGTTCCAGTCAGCGGGCGCTACGTCGGGGCGGTGGACGAAGACGAACGGCTTGTCGACGTTCGTCATGCGCAACTCGCTCAGTCCGGTGCCGACGCTCGCCAGTGGCTGTTCGGCAGTGACGCCGGGCGGAATGGCCTGGGCGAATGCAGCGTGCGGCACCACGAGAGCCGCAAGGAGAAGAAGAAAAAGAGGGGCGCGCATGGGGGAGGAGGGCGGAGGGCGTCGGTCGGCAGCCGACGGGTAGGAGGACCGAGCAGGGCGGATCTAGTTATTGCCGGAATCGGCGAGGGCGATGCGGGCGATGCAGTCCTCTTCCTCGACGCATAAGTTGACCTGCAACACGGCCGTCTGTTGCGGGCGCATCCGGTCGAGCAGCAGCGTGATCATACTGCCGTCTGACGAGACTATGGCACGCACTGCTGTGCGCTCGCGTAGACCGACTTCTTCGGCCAATTCGATGATCTCCGAACGTACGGTGACGCTCGACGCGTCGATGACAGAGAATCCCGGTACCAAGCTGATTGCGAGGTTCTCTACGGCTTCGGCATTGAGGTTGGTGATTTCCACGTTGACGCGGTTTGGTCCCGACTGGCTCGTCTGGACCTCGACGTTCTGTCGCAAGCGCCACCAGTGAGCCAACTCATCGCCCGGTGCGATCCAGAAGTTTTGATCTTTGAGCGAGCGAATGACTTGGCTCAAGACGGGGCCTCCCTCAGGCGTTGCCAGTCCGCTAGTGTGGAGGATCATACGATAGAGGCTACCCTCGTAGGCGGCCCTGGTGACATCCTGAAGCAAGGACGAGGCCGACAGGCTGCGCACGTCGATGTCTCGGTCCGAGCGTGACGTATAGCCGATGCGGACCAGCCGCTCGTTGGGTACGCCCATGATTTTGGGCGACATCTTTCTGCCAATGGAGTCAGGAAGGAAGTAGTTGTACCCACTTAGCGAGAGCGCCCGAAGCGTCGTCGTGTCGACGATGCCTGCCGCCGAGGGGCGATAGCCGCCCACCCGTCCGCCAACGCGCTGTTCGAGTTGTAAGCGCATCTGTTCCAGCGTCCGAGTTTGGGCCAGCGTAGAACCATCTTCGTTCTGGCGAAAATCGCCGTAGACGCCCACATCGCCCTGTGCGTGCAGTTGGCGGAGCACGGCATCGGACAAATTACGCGAATCGGGGCGCACGAAGTAGGTGCCGCCATAGCCGTCCCTGCTCAGTAGCGCAGCGACACTCTCCAGTCCTTCTGACTGGCCGGCGTCATCGACGACGGCGATCATGGCTGCGGCGTCGTAGGGGGCCGGCCAGTCGTGCGTCCACGTGACGGGCTCTCGCAGCAGGTAACGTAGCAGGTTGCTGAACAACTGAGCGAACGTCTCCTGGTCTTCGACATCGTTGCGGTCGATCCACAAGGCGTTGCGCTGGAAGCCCATGTAGACGAAGCGTCCGTTGTTACGTCCGTACGTGCCGTAGACGGCAGCCGTGGACGTGCGCAGGGCTTCTGTCACGTTGAGGTCTTCGGTCGCGAAGTCGTACCAGAAGGCAAACGGGCGGGCGCGATCGCCGCTCGTTTCGAGAGCGACGGCGGGTGTAAACACCTGCACTTTGGCTCTGTAGCCTGACGAAATGTTGCCTGTCACCGGGGTGCCGGCACGGAGTGTCATGCGGCGAATACCGGAGCTGGTATTGGGATAGGGTACGCGCGGTGTCTCGGACACGAGTCCGTTCCACGTGTAGTAGGTAACGGCGACGGCATCGCGAACGCGCGTCTCTCCGTCCAATCCGCGGATCGACGTGCGCATCGTATCGGCGATGGCGAAGTCGGCGCGCGGAAGCCGGGTCGTCGAGGTATCCATCCAAACGTAATCGCGCAGCGGTGTGAAGCCGGCCACCTGAGCCTCGCGACGTTTGTCCTGACGCAGCGACGTGGGCAGATTGCTGTCGAACGCAGCTTCGGATAGGGAGTCGTCGGCTGCCTCATCGGTTACGCGCACACCGCTCGACGTGATACGCTCGGGGAAGTACATCCCTGGAGGAGTGTAGCCCGGAAAGGTGTCGGTGTACGCCTGGAAGTTGCTGTTGGAGCGGCCGACCTCGCCGATGTAGGTGACGTCGAACACGTCTTCGGCGAACGTCCAGCCGCGCCACGCGCCTTTCTCATCGTAGATGCCGGGCTGCCACGACGCCCAGATGCTGCCCCCGCGCTCCATAAACTCCTTGATCATCTCGATCTGCCGGTCCGACAGCGCAAGCGCCGAGGGCAGAATGAGCAGGTCATACCCCGCTAGATCACCACGTTCGAGCTGATCGTCGTCGATCTGAACGTATCCGGCGAAATCTTGACCCAAGAGCAGGTCGTTCCATGAGTTGAGCGCGCGGTTGACCCACGCCGCCGTCGTGTCTTGCGGGTTGTTGATGGCGTAGGCGTCGCGCGTGTACTGCGAGTTGAGCAGGGCGACGCGTGGCCTCTCGTCGGCACTCGTCTGGACGAGCTTCGTCGGGTTCGCCTGCTGGATCGAGAACGTGCCCATCACGCCTTCGAGCAGGTAGACGTACGTCAGCAGGGCGGCGGCGACCAAGCCGACGCCTAAGACGAACAGCCATAGCCCATTGACGCGGTGGTCAATATAGTCGGTGAGCTTCATAACGGCGGGGAGGCGTCAGGAGGAGGGAAACGGACGCGCGGGGTTATAGCCACGCGAAGCCGTCTTCCTGCTGCCGGTTGTCATCCTTGCGCTGGTCTTGCTGCTGCATCTGCGCGGCCTGGCGTTGGGCTTGCTCGGCTTCGGC
>CAXBBB010000278.1:0-4375 GCA_963973615.1 uncultured Rhodothermales bacterium
CCCAAGCGCTCTTCGACCAGACGACAGCCGACGGCCATAACGTCGACATCCTGATCAATAATGCGGGTTTCGGCTTGAACGGGCGACTGGAGACGATGGAGGCCGAAGCGCTAGCGAATATGACGCACCTCAACGTCACCGCTGTCACCGAACTGACGCGGCTCTACGGCGAGCCAATGCTGATGCGCGGGCGCGGAGGAATCCTCAACGTCGCGTCGACCGCGGCGTATCAGCCGATTCCTTACTTCGCCGTGTATGCGGCAACGAAGCACTACGTCAAGGCGTTTTCCGAAGCGCTACACGAGGAGTGGAAAGACCGAGGCGTGACCGTCACGTGTCTGTCTCCCGGCGCCACCAAGACCGGGTTCGGCGACCGAGCAGACATGAAGGCGAGCTTTTTCCAAAACGGCGAAACGCCCGACAAAGTCGCCCGCGTCGGGCTTGCGGCATTGGCGCGGGGCGAGCGGACGGTCATCAGCGGAGCGGCGAACGCAGCGCTGGCGAACGTCGCACGGCTGCTGCCATCAGGCGTGGCGGCGCGGCTGGCGGCGCAGATGTTTGCGCCCGGCGACGAGGCGTCGTAACCTTTACGTCGCACGTTTCAACTCTGCGTTGCTACGTGTGTCCGGCGCGATGTAAGCGCTTACCACACGACGAAGTATCTTCGTCGTCCCCCCTTGCATTATTTCTCCCCTATCCGATCCGCATGACCACGCGTCAGAAACTCGAAGCCGTCTCCCAGAACCTCTGGTGGAGCTGGAATCCCAACGCCCGCGACCTCTTCCGCGACATCGCGCCCGACGTGTACGAGTCGAGCACGCACGCGCCGCTCGCCGCTCTGAAAGCTGCCTCGGACGACACGCTGAACGACGCCAAAGTCGCCGACCGCATCGACGCCGTCTATGCCGACTTCCGCTCCTACATGGAGACGCCCGGATCAAAAGCAGATGCTCCGGCGACAGCGTATTTCTGCATGGAATACGGCCTGCATGAGAGCCTCGCACTCTACTCGGGCGGCCTGGGCATTCTGGCCGGTGATCACTGCAAGGCCGCATCGGATCTGAGCGTGCCGTTTACGGCCGTCGGCTTGCTGCTGCGCGACGGCTACTTCAAGCAGAAGTTCGACAGCGTCGGCTGGCAGGTCGAAGAGTACCCTGTTCTCGACCCCGCCGAGCATCCGATGACGCTGCTGACCGGTCGCAATGGCGAGCCGCGACGCGTGACCGTCCACCTGGGCGATGAACCGCTCCGCCTGCAAGCGTGGGAGCTAAACGTTGGGCGGACGCGCCTGCTGCTGCTCGACTCGGACCACGACGAGAACCCCGCCCACCTGCGCCCGCTGACGCGCAAGCTCTACCAAGGCGACCGCCGCATTCGGTTGCAGCAAGAGATCGTGCTCGGCATCGGCGGCCTGCGGATGCTGCGCGCGTTGAACAGCGCCGCCGAGGTCTACCACCTCAACGAAGGCCACTGCGCGTTCCTCCTGTTCGAACTGATGCGCGAGCGCATGGCGACCGGAGAGACGCGCGAGCAAGCCGAGCAGTGGGTCCACGACCACTGCGTGTTCACGACGCACACGCCCGTCCTCGCCGGACACGACCGCTTCGAACCGGACCTGTTGCTAGGGCAGTTGTGGAAGATGCGCGACGCCCTCCACCTGAGCAACGAGCAGATCCTCGCCTACGGACGCGTCAAGCCCGACGATCATCAGGAGTGGTTCACGATGACCGTGCTCGGCCTCAACCTGACGCGCGCCGCCAACGGCGTCTCCAAACTCAACGGCGAAGTCGCGAGGGAGCAGTGGAGCCAACTCTACCCCGACCGCCCGACGAGCGAGGTGCCTATCGGCCACGTCACCAACGGCATCCACCTGCCCACGTGGACGGCGCAGCCCGCTCGCGAGTTTGCCAGCAAGCACCTGGGCGACTGGGAAGCCGACCGCATCGCGCCGACGTTCTGGCAGAAGATCGACAAGGTCTCGGACGCCGACGTCTGGGCGCTCCGCAGCGCCCTCCGCAAGCGCCTCGTCGACTTCGCCAAACAGCACGTCGCCAGCCAGACGATGAAGCAGACGTTCGGCCTCGACCCCGACACGCTGACCATCGGTTTCGCTCGCCGCTTCGCCACGTACAAGCGCGCGCCGCTGTTCTTCCACGATGTCGAGCGCGCAGGTAAGATCCTCTCGAACGCCGACCGTCCGGTCCAGCTTCTCTATGCCGGAAAAGCCCACCCTGCTGACGAGGGCGGCAAACGCTTTATCCAGCAGATCTACGGCATGACGCAGGAAGCACCGTTCGAGGGCCGCGTGCTGTTCTTGGAGAACTACAACATGGAGATCGGCCGGATGCTCGTCAGCGGCTGCGATGTGTGGCTCAACAACCCACGCCGACCGATGGAAGCCTCGGGCACGAGCGGCCAGAAAGTCAGCGCCCACGGCGGCCTCAACCTGTCGATCCTCGACGGCTGGTGGCCCGAAGGCTACGACGGCAGCAACGGCTGGTCCATCGGCGACGACGACTCGGCGCAGATCGCGTCCGACCCGAGCAAGCAGGACCGCGACGATGCCGAATTCCTCTACTCGACCATCGAAAACTCCGTCGTCCCCGAGTTCTACGACCGCACCGACGGCGTGCCCTCACGCTGGGTCGCGCGGATGAAGAACGCCATGCGCGAGCTTCCCGCTCAGTTCAGCAGCGAGCGCATGGTCGCCGACTACGTCGATCAGATGTACGACGCCTGACCGACTTCGCCGGTTTGTGGCTGACGCCGTCGTCTCTCCGTGTGAGGGGCGGCGGCGTTTTGGTTTGGCTGGGTGGCCTCTCGCTAGCACGCGAAACACGCTCGGGCGATAGCGCGTGGGCCTTCGTATTACGCTCGCCTATATGTATTCGGCTATGATCACCCGACTGTTCTTCTCGCTGCTCGTCACCACTATCGCCTTGCCCGTCGCAGTTGAGGCGCAGACGTACGATTTGGAACGCGGCTCGCTCGTGCGTGTGCACACGCAGGATGGCTCAAGGCTGGAAGGCCATGTCTCGGATGGAAAAGCTGACGTTCTGCTGTTGCGCGACGGCTCCGGTGCTCCGATCCGCGTCGCATGGGACGAAGTCTATTCGGTCGAGCGATATGCTCAGAATCCAAGAAACGAAGCGGTTGGGGCTGTTTATGGGTTCATCTTGGGTACTGCAATAGGCGGATTCACCGCGGCCACTGCGTACGGCGCCAACCTTCAGACAGCCTTTCATCCCCTCAATCTCGTCTTGGGAATACCATTCGGACTGATTGTCGGCATTCCGGTCGGCGGCAGCATCGGAGCGCGCCAGGGCCAACGCTGGGTCGACGTGCCGCCGGGGACGACGGGGCGCAGCGTTGGGCTGAAAATCCGGTTCTAGTCCGTCTCGCTCAGCCCCAGCAGCACGCGGATTTCGGCATGCGAGTGGGCGACGGCATCGGCTCCGGCATCGTGCAGCGTTGAGGCGTCGAACGTGCCGACCAGTCCGATCGTCCGCGCTCCGGCGGCTTGGGCCGAGCGGATGCCGCTGACGGAGTCTTCGATAGCCACGCAGTCCGAGGCGTCCAGACCGAGCAAGCGCGCGCCCGCCACGTAGGGCATCGGGTCTGGCTTGAAACGCGTCACGTCGTCCATCGTCACGACGGCCTGGAAGTAGTCGGTTAGCTCGAACAGGTCAAACGCATGCTGCTGATCCGTCTGAGGCGACGAGGTGACGAGCGCGGCGGCGATTCCCGCATCGTGGACCGCGCGAATCGTGTCGAGCGCCCCATCGATCATCTGCAGACGGTCGGCCAGGTCGGCCATGTGGCGCTGCTTGTGGAGGATCAGTTCATCCGACGTGACGCGCCCATCGCCATACTCTTGGGCGACCCACCCGAACACGTCGACGTTAGAGCGGCCCTTGAACGTCGACCGAACGTCAGGCGAAATGTCCAGGTCGAACTGGGCGAGCAAGCGCGTTTCGGCCTCGGCGTGAATGGTCTCGCTGTCGAGCACGACGCCGTCCATGTCGAACAGGACACCACGAAAAGAACTCATTGCGCTTCTCGGCTGAACGTGCGCGAGGCAGCCTGCTCGAAGCGCTCAGCCTTCGAGTCGAAGTCCCACTCGTCGATGATGAACTCGGTGTCGGTCACGCGGATGATGTTGAAGTAGTTGCGCCCCGCGTTGGTGCCTCTGCCCCGCGACGAAGTCGCCGTTCCTGCGCTGGCTACCACAACGCGATGTCCCTGCGCCGTCGTCGACAGCCGACCGTTGGGCAACACGCGCGCCGCTTCGACGTGCGAAATGTGGAGGTGTCCGCACAGCACCAGATCGACGCGCGCCGATGCAGCGACCGCTAGTGTCTTCTGCGCGTTGCGA
>CAXBBB010000279.1:0-4373 GCA_963973615.1 uncultured Rhodothermales bacterium
TGGCCGACGTGGACGACCGCGTGGCCGGACTCGACGCCGGAGCCGACGACTACCTGGCCAAGCCGTTCGCGTTCGAGGAGCTGCTGGCGCGGCTGCGGGCGCTGCTGCGGCGTCCGCCGCTAGCCGAGCACGAGCGAATCGTACGTGTGGGCGGGCTGACGATCGACGCCGAGCGGCAGCGCGCGATGCTGGACGGACCGGACGGCGAGACCCTGCTCAACCTGCGGCCCAAGGAGTACGCGCTACTGGTGACGCTGGCGCGGAGTGCAGGCGAGGCCCTGAGCCGAGCGGTTCTGGCCGACCGCGTGTGGGGCGACGCGCCCTACGTGACCGACAATGCGCTGGACGTGACCGTGAGCGGGCTGCGGCAGCGGCTGTCGGACGCGCGTGAGGCATCCGGCGCGTCGGCACCGGGCATCGAGACGGTGCGTGGCGTCGGCTACCGGTTGACGGAGGGTGCGTCGTGAGCCGGTCCACCCTCCCCCTCTCGGCCCGTCTGGCGCTGTGGTACGCCGTGACGCTGGGCCTGCTGCTGGGCGCGTTCGCCTTGTTCTGCTTCGTCGGCTTCCGCGCGGCGAGTCAGCGGGCGTTCGACCGGCACCTGGCGCACGAGCTGGGCACGATAGCGCCGCTGGTGCGGTGGCAGGAAGGCGGAGCGTTGGACACGGCCTACCTGGCGGCTGCGGCTCCGGCGGCGACGCGCATCACGGGTAGCGGTGCCACGTTTGCGCGCGTACTGGCGTCCGGCGGCGAGGTGTTGTGGTCGTCGGACAACTTCGCCGGCCGCGACGGACTGCCCGTTCTAGCCTCCGACAGAGCCGAAAGCCGAACCTGGAACGGCACCGCCGTGCGCTCGCTCACCCGCCAGGTCGGCGACCAAGACACCCGTGCCGAAGACACCCGCATCGAAGACACCCGTGTCGAAGTCACCGGCTACGAGTGGACGGGGCCGGGCGCGCTGCGAGGGTTGGCGGGGATGCTGGCCGTGGGCGTGCTGCTGGGGGTACTCGTCGCGCTGGCTGTGGGCTGGTGGCTGGCGCAGCGGGCGCTGCGCCCCGTGGCCGTCTTGACCGAATCGGCGGCGTCGCTGGCATCCGAAGGCGCGCACTTGGGCGGCCGCCTACCGGCGTCGTTCGCGCACCGCGACGAACTGACCGACCTGGCGGACACGTTCAACGAGCTGCTGGGTCGGCTCGAAGCGTCGGTGGCGCGCGAGCGGCGCTTTACGTCCAACGCCGCGCACGAGCTGATGAACCCGCTGGCCGCCTTGCGCAGCGACGCCGAAGTGGCGCTGCGGCGTCCGCGTACCGACGACGCATACCGCGACGTGTTGGGGCGCGTCGTCGAGGAATCGGAGCGGATGGCGTCGAGCGTCGAGGGACTGCTCCACCTGGCTCGGGCCGAAGCGCTGGCGAGGACGCCGGGTGCGCGACTCGACCTGAGCGCGCTGGTGCTCTCGCGCGTCGAACGGTTGGGCGCGCGTGCGCAGGCGGCCAGCCTGACGCTTACGACCGACGTAGAGCCGGGCATTCGGCTAGCGGCGCAGGCGGCCCCGCTGGTTCAGATCATCGACAACCTGGTCGACAACGCGTTGAAGTACACGCCGGGCGGCGGGAGCGTGCGCGTGGCGCTGACGCACCTTCATGCAGGCGGCGTGTGCAGCGGAACGGCGCGCCTGGTCGTCGAAGACACCGGCATCGGATTTGACGGCGAGGCGGACCGGCTCTTCGACCGCTTCTACCGCTCGGACGCGCCGGACGTGCAGGCGCGTCCGGGGACGGGGTTGGGGCTGGCCGTCGTCAAGGCCGTCGCCGAAGCCTACGGCGGGCGCGTGGGATGCGCGAGCGACGGTCCGGGGCTGGGGGCGCGCTTCTGGGCCGAACTGCCGTGCGTGGGCGAAGAGTAGACCGAACCGCCGAGACGACGCGCGCACGTCGGCGCGGGGTGCGTACCTGAACGCGTTTTAAGGTGACCGGAGAGTCCGGCAGGCGGCCAGGGCGTTTCGCTCGTATGACCGACACGCCCACTGCCCTTTCCCTGTCCGAAGCCACGCTGGCCGTGGGCGGCATGACGTGCGCGTCGTGCGTGGGGCGCGTCGAGAGCGCGCTGAACCGCGTCGAGGGCGTCGTCGATGCGAGCGTCAACCTGGCGACCGAGCGGGCGCACGTCACGTTCGACGCCGGACGAACTTCGCCGCTGCTATTGGCCCAGGCCGTCGCCCAGGCGGGGTACGAGGTGCGCACAGAAGACGTGACGCTGGCCGTGGGCGGCATGACGTGCGCGTCGTGCGTGGGCAGGGTCGAGCGCGCGCTGTCGGCCGTACCGGGCGTGACCGAGGCCAGGGTCAACCTGGCGACCGAGCGCGCGAGCGTCCGCGTGACGGCCGGAGCGGCGACGGCCGCCGATCTTCGCGCCGCCGTCGAGGGTGCGGGGTACGACGTGGTCGACGCGCCCGAAGGGGCTACGCGGGCCGACGCCGAGCGCGAGGCCAGGGAGCACGACCGAAAGGGGCTGCGCAGGCGGCTCATCGTCTCGGCGATCCTGGCGCTGCCCATCGTGCTGCTCGACATGGGCGCGATGACGATACCGGGCATGGGCGAGTGGCTGGGCGGCTGGCTGCCGATGCAGACGCGGTGGCTGCTCTTCTTCGCGCTGGGAACGGCGATCCAGTTCGGGCCGGGCCTGCGCTTCTACCGCACCGGATGGGCGGCCGCTCGGCACGGCTCGCCCGACATGAACACGCTGGTCGCGCTGGGCACGACGGCGGCGTGGGGCTACTCGGTCGTCGCCACGTTCGCGCCGGGCGTGTTGCCCGACGGAGCCGTCCACGTCTACTACGAGGCCGCGGCCGTCGTGATCACGCTGATCCTGCTGGGCAAGTACTTGGAAGCCGTCGCCAAGGGGCGCACGAGCGAGGCGCTGGGGGCGCTGACCAAACTGCGCCCGTCCACGGCCCGGGTCGTGCGAGGCGGCGAGGAAGTCGAGGTTGCCGTCGGTGACGTAGCGGTTGGCGACGTGGTGCGGGTGCGTCCGGGCGAATCAGTGCCGGTCGACGGCATCGTGCGTGAGGGCACGAGCTACGTCGACGAGTCGCTGGTGACGGGCGAGCCGGTCGCCGTCGGCAAAGAGCCGGGCGCGCGCGTCGTGGGCGGGACGGTCAATCAGTCGGGCAGCCTGCTCGTGACGGTCGACCGAGTGGGCGAAGGGACGGTGCTTTCGCAGATCATGCGGCTGGTCGAGGAGGCGCAAACGTCGCGCCCGGCGATCCAGGCCGCCGCCGACCGCGTGGTGGCCCTTTTCGTGCCCGCCGTGCTGGTGCTGGCCGCGCTGACGGCAGGCGTGTGGCTGGCCGTCGGCCCCGACCCGGCGGTGACGTACGCGCTCGTTGCGATGGTGAGCGTGCTGATCATCGCGTGTCCGTGCGCGATGGGGCTGGCGACGCCGGTTTCGGTGATGGTCGGGACCGGAAAAGCGGCGCAGATGGGGGTGCTGTTTCGCAAGGGCGAGGCGCTGCAGACGCTGAGCGAGGTCGGAACCGTTGCGCTGGATAAGACCGGCACGCTCACGCAGGGCAAGCCGACGCTGACCGACCTGATCCTGGCCGATGGAGCCGTGGGGACGGGCGACGACCTGCTCGCCCTGATCGCATCGGTCGAGGGGCCGAGCGAGCATCCGGTCGCCCGCGCGCTGGTCGAGGCGGCGGCCCAGCGCGGAGCGGATGCAGGGCCGGTAGCAGACTTCGAGTCGGTCGCCGGAATGGGCGTGCGGGGCCGGGCAAACGGACGGGCGGTCTCTATCGGTGCCGACCGCTTCATGACCTCGCTCGGACTGGACGTATCGCCGTTCGCAAACGACGCCGAACGGCTAGCCGACGAGGGCAAGACGCCGCTCTACACTGCCATTGACGGCACGCTGGCCGCCGTCCTCGCCGTCTCCGACCCCATCAAACCCGACACGCCCGCCGCCATCGCGGCGCTGCACCGGCAGGGGCTGCGCGTGGCGATGGTGACGGGCGACAACGCGGGCACGGCTCAGGCCATCGCCCGCAGCCTGGGCATCGACGAGGTGCACGCCGAAGTGCTGCCCGGCCAGAAAGCTGAGACGGTCCAGCAGATGCAGCAAAACGCCCGCGTGGCGTTCGTGGGCGATGGCGTCAACGACGCCCCAGCGCTTGCCCAGGCCGACGTGGGCATCGCCATCGGGACGGGAACGGACGTGGCCGTAGAGTCGGCGGACGTGGTGCTGATGGCGGGCAGCCTGACCGCGCTGGTCGACGCGCGGGCGCTCTCGTCGGCGACGCTGGGCAACATCCGGCAGAATCTGTTCTGGGCGTTCGGCTACAACGTGATCCTGATTCCGGTCGCGGCGGGCGT
>CAXBBB010000280.1:0-4369 GCA_963973615.1 uncultured Rhodothermales bacterium
CGCCGAGCGGTTCGAGAACATCGAGATCGTGTCGCAATTCGGACTGCCCGGCATCTTGGACGCCAAACCGACGGGCAGCGAAACCGGCTTTCACGCGCCGAAGAACCAGCGGGCCGGTATGACGACGATGCACGGTGCCAACACCATGACGTGGGCCGATGCAGACGGCGACGGCGACTATGACCTGTTTTGGGGTGATTACTTCGAACCCTCTCTGCTGCTGATCCGCAACCAGGGCACGCCACAGGACCCGAGTATGCGCGGCGAACCAAAACCCTATCCGCCGGGCAATTCGGTCCAGTCAAGTGGGTACAACGCCCCTACCGTGGCCGACCTCGACGGTAACGGTCACCTCGATCTACTCGTCGGCGTTCTGGGCGGCGCGTTCGATCCGCAACGCACGAGTACGAACAATCTGTGGTTCTACGAGCAGGACGGAGGTGGCTTCGAGCGCACGTCGATCCGCTTTCTCGACCAGATCGACGTCGGAAGCGACAGTGTGCCTGCATTGGGCGACATCGACGGCGATGGAGATTTGGATCTGATCGTGGCGAGCAAGTCCGACCCGTTCGACGATAAGACGGGGAAAGCGTGGTTGTATCGAAACGTCGGTACCAGCGAGCGTCCGTCGTTTCGGGAAGAGGGCGCGCTCGATGTGGGTGAGGCCTTCCATGCGGCTCCTGCACTCGGCGATCTAGATGGTGATGGTGCGGCCGATCTCGCACTTGGCACGTGGCGTGACGGCATCCGGATCTACCTCAGCAAGCAAGGGAGACTCGTCCCGCTCGTCACGCTCGAACTACCCAGCGGATCGCACGGCACACCCTCTTTGGGTGATGTGGACGGCGACGGTGATCTCGACCTGATCGCAGGCACGTCGCGCGGGACGCTCATTCGGTTCGAAAATGTGGGCACTCCAACGGACCCGGTCTTCGCTAAGGGCCGGGCTGTTCCAGACATCGACATTGGACGTCGTGCTCACGCTTCCTTGGGCGACCTCGACGGAGATGGACGTCCGGAGTTGTTCGTGAGCGGATTCGACACCGTCGCCGTGTACAGCAGTGCCGCAACTACCTTGGCCCCGTTTCCTACCGCTCTGTTAGATGGCATCGCGCTCCCTCCTCAAGCTACATTCGCGTTTGGCGACGTAACAGGCGACGGTATCGTCGATGCGATTGTCGGCGGGCGCAGCGGTGGCGTGTTGTTCTTGCGCGGACGGCGGTAGGCTCGAAAACCTGACGGGTTCGGAGCGGTATCATGCTGGAATCTTACGCCTGACTATGCCCCAGATCATCGAAGGACACTACGACGCGCGCAACTTGCGCATCGCATTCGTCGCCGGACGCTTCAACGAGTTCATTACCCGGCCACTGCTCGACGGGGCGCTTGACGCGCTGCGACGCCATGGCGGCGATACCGATTCGGCGACGGTCGCCTGGGTACCGGGGGCATTCGAGATTCCGGTCGTCGCCAAGCGGCTGGCCGAAACAGGCGATTACGATGCCGTCGTCGCGCTGGGAGCCGTGATTCGGGGGGCGACGCCGCACTTCGATCACGTCGCAGGGCAGGCGGCGAGTGGGCTGATGAGCGCGGGTCTGGAGACCGGCGTGCCGGTCGTGTTCGGCATCCTCACCGTCGAGTCGATCGAGCAGGCTATCGAGCGGGCGGGCACGAAAGCCGGTAACAAAGGTGCCGAAGCGCTCGTGGCAGCGGTTGAAACGGCCAACGTACTGCGGCAGATCGCGTAGTTTACCCATAACCCAAACGCCAGACGCCCCAGACTGACCGCTACCGTTTCTCCCGACGCACCCGCCACGTTGTGGCTCATTTCTACGTTCGATGATCCGGTACCTGATCGCCTGCGCGCTGCTGCTGTCTACGCCCCTGGTCGCCCAGACCACGTTTCCTGACTGGCAGGCCTATCCCACGCTTGCGCGCATCGAAGCGCTCGACACACGCGATGGGGAAATCTGGGCTGTCGCTGGAGGTGGCGCGTTTCGCTATGCGACCGAAACAGGCGAGATCGAGTCGTTCACGGTGATCCAAGGCTTGTTCGGGCGCAGTGCGCGCGCCCTCGCTACGCCGCCGGGAACGGACGACGTATGGATCGGCTACGCTTCGTGCACGCTCGATCGGCTCAACGCGGCGACGGGCGAGGTCTCGCGCTTTCGCGACATCTCGCGCGCCGTACGGTTCTCCCAGCGTGGGATCAACCGCATCGTTGACGCCGGTGAGCGCCTGTACATCGCGACCGATTTCGGCGTCGTCGTGTTCAACACAGCGGAAGGCATTGTGCGCGAGACGTACAGTCGATTTGCGAGTCTGCCGTCGGCGACGCCCGCATACGACGTAGCCATCGTTGGCGATCGCATCTACGTCGCCACGGCCGAGGGCTTGGTCATGTCGACGCTCGACGGACGCAACTTGCAAGACCCCGCTGCCTGGACGCTCGAAGGAGGGCTGGGTAATCGGACGATTTTCTCGGTCGCGTCGTTTGCCGGACGCCTCTACGCAGGTGCCGACGCCGACCTCTACGTGCAGTCTGCTGGATCGTGGGCCAGGCTCGGCGCCACCGGAGAGAGCGTGCGGACGCTCGAACTGCGAGGCGATGGGCAGTTGATCGGCATCGATCGCTTCGGGTTAATCCAGGTGCAGCCGGATGGATCGGCTACTCTCATTCGTTCGGGGGTGCCCGCCGACCCGGTCGATGTGGTATCGGTCGGCGATGCGCTGTGGGTGGGTGCGCGCGGAAGCGGACTGATGCGCGGAACGCTGGGCGCGGCTGCGTTCGTCGTCGAGGAAACGGTCGTGCCGGAAGGACCGGGTACCGATGTGTTCACCGACTTCGCGTTCGAGCGGGACGGTACGCTTTGGGCTGCCGGAAACGACGTCGGCCTTTTCCGACTGTCGACTGCGGGCGAGTGGACGCTCGTGTCTGACCCTGCCGTCACGGGCCGTCAGCGCGACGATGTCTTTGAGGTCACCGTCGACCAGCGTGGCAACGTGTGGGCAGGTACTCAGGGCAACGGCGTTTTCCTCCGCACGTCCGAGGGCGAGATCCAGCAGTTCGATCGTGCCAACTCGACACTGCGCACTGCCGCTCCTACCAATCCGGACTTTCTGATCGTTGAGGGTATCGACGTAGACCGGTTTGGTGCGCTCTGGGTGACGAACAAAAACACGACGCGCGCGCTCCAGACGCGGCAACCCGATGGTACGTGGCACAGCCTGCCCAATCCTGTTGGTGATGGCCTGCGTCCGGATTATGATGCCTACGTCGACTTGATGGTCGACAGTTTTGGGCAGAAGTGGATGCTCCTCCAGAGCGAACTCGATGGCTCAATCGGGCGCGGCGTGGTCGTCTACGACACGGGTTCGAATCCCACCGACGCCAGCGACGATGCCTTCCGCCTGTTCACCGAAGGCAACGCGCCACAGGGGTTGCCTTCGAACACGGCACGTGCGATTACAGAAGACCGTCAGGGTCGCATCTGGGTAGCGACCGATCGAGGCGTCGCGTTCCTCCTGAGCAACGGCATTACGGCGCGTGATCCGTCTGCTCAGTTCAACTGGCCGGGCGATACCAACATTGGTCGGTTTCCGCTCGAAAACGTCAACGCAACGGCTATCGCTATTGACCTGGGCGGTGGCATCTGGGTCGGCTCGTCCGATGGCCTCTTCGTGCTCCGGGAGACGGCTGGTCAGTTTCCTCTCGTCGCTCGCTATACGGTCGACAACGCACCGCTTCCGTCGAACCGCATCGTCGCACTCGAAGTCAACCCGTCGACGGGCGACATGTACGTCGCTACAGACGCCGGGCTGGTCTCGTTTTCGGGGACGCCCGAAGCTCCGGCAAGCAAAGCGGGTGACCTGCGCGTCCATCCAAACCCGGCTCGGGCGTCTGATCTAAGCGGCGCAGGCGTCACAATCAGTGGGCTGGTCGCCGAAGCACAAATCCGCATCTTGACCGCCGACGGACGTATGGTCTGGCGCGATGACTCGCGCGGCGGCAGTTATGTCTGGGACGGACGTGATCTACGCGGCAACGTGGTGTCATCAGGTGTGTACGTCGTCGTTGCAGTCGGCTCGGACGGCGAGGGGGCGGGATATGGGCGCGTCGCAATCCTGAGATAGCGCATGATTCACAGCCGCTTTGCGTTGGGTACTTGCGCAGGGCGGGAGGCATCGCCGTATGTTAATCCTCCCAGAACGGGACATATGGCGGCTATAGCTCAGTCGGTTAGAGCGCCTGGTTGTGGTCCAGGAGGTCGTGGGTTCGATCCCCACTAGTCGCCCTTCTGTTCTCTACCATACGCCGCGTTCGTCTAACGGTTAGGACGCCAGGTTTTCATCCTGGTAATAGGGGTTC
>CAXBBB010000281.1:0-4365 GCA_963973615.1 uncultured Rhodothermales bacterium
TTGCTCAGGAATGGGCGCAGCCGTGGATGCTGGGCGCATTAATATGGAAAGTCCACACCGACAGTGAGCCGCGCCCGACGGGATTCACACCCCTTGGCAAACCCGCCGAGGCGATCTTACGCCGGGGCTACACGTCTCGCTGATCAGGCCGTTCAGTTCGATCCGGCTGCCGTAGCTGCGAGCCCAGCCAGCGCCATACTGATCGTGTCGATCTGCGCTACATCGTTCAGACCGTGGCGCGTCGCCAGAAATGCCGGATCGTTGTAAGCGATCATCGTCTGACCGTCATCGGCTTGGTAGACGAGCATCTTTTGCGGCAGATCGATGGCTATCGTCTGCGCGTTTTGCATCAGCGGCGTGCCAAGGGCCGGGTTGCCGAACACGATCAATCGGGTCGGTGGTAGGTCCAGGCCGACCGACTGTGCATTGGCCTGATGGTCCAACTCGGCGATGAGCGTGAGCGCGTCGTTGCCTGTGACAGCGCTACGCAGGCGCGCATACGTCGTTGCCACGTCGTCCGGGCTGGCGACGGCTACGATGCCCTCCCCCAGAGTAACATCGCCGGACGACCGCATCTCGAAACGCACTTCCGTGCCCGCCGCTTCGCCGCCAAACATCTCGAGTGCACCCGCGATGTCGGACAACGTCGAGACGCTTCCAACGCCGTGCCTGCGCGCGAGATAGTCGGTCGTGTTGTAGGCCACGAGCGTGTTGCCGTCATCGTCTTGATAAACGAGCATCTTCTGCGGCAGATCGAGTCCGGCTTGAGGGTTTGCCTGCATGAGCGGCGTGCCCAGCGCTGGGTTGCCGAACAGGACGACGCGCGTCGGGCGCAAACTCAATCCCGAGCCGGACGCATTGCGCTGATGATCGACCTCGGCCACGATGCCGACAGGTCCGGCAGACTGGAGCGCAGCCGTCAGCCTCTCAAACGACGTCTCGACACCTGCCGTACTCTGCCCGACTGCGAGGCCGGGCGTGACGGGCAGCATCACTTCGTCGCCGTCGTTGGACGAGCACGCTGGGAGGAGCAAGAGGAAAGAGAAAAGGGCGACGAGGGGTAAGCGCATGGAATCGAGATTAGAGAATGTAGCTGCGCTAACGCCTCATCGAACCGCGCCGATGCCGGTCCGACGTGACGGCTACGTTTGGACTGCCGCTACGAAGCAGGCGTATACTGCCGCCTTTCACCCGCTCCATGACCGACCGCCGCCGCTTTCTCCGTGACCTGGCCGCCACCGGAGCCGCCGCCACGCTCGCCCCACTGACCCTGGGCGCGACTACTCCGCCGTCCTCGTCTCAAGCGCTGATCCGCCCGCCAGCGCTGCGTCATGGAGGCACGATTGGGCTGGCGAGTCCAGCAGGTGCGTCGTACACCGACGAAGGATTGCGCGAAGTCGAGACGCTGCTCGCCGAGCGGGGGTACGCTACCAAGCGCGCGCCCAACGTGCTCGAAACGTATGGCTACATGGGCGGCACGGACGAACAGCGCGCGTCCGACCTGCACACCCTCTTCGCCGACGACGAAGTCGATGCCATTCTCCCGCTGCGGGGCGGCTGGGGCTGCGCGCGCGTGCTGCCGCTGCTCGACTACGACCTGATCCGCGCCCATCCCAAAGTCGTTTGCGGCTACTCCGACGTGACGAGTCTGCTGTCGGGTCTATATGCGCAAGCCGGACTGGTCGGCTTCCACGGCCCCGTCGGCACGTCGACGTGGAACGCGATTACGCTGCGCTACTGGCTGCCCTCGGTCGCTGGCGGCACGTTCTCGGCGACCGAGCCGGACGAAGACCGCATCACCATCACTCCGGGCGTCGCCGAAGGACCGCTGTTCGGTGGCAACCTGACGGTTTTGTCGGCGCTCGTCGGCACCCCCTACTTCCCCGACACGACGGGCCACGTGCTGTTTTTGGAGGATGTCGGCGAGGACCCCTACCGCATCGACCGGATGCTGACGCATCTGGCGCTGGCGGGCGTGCTCGGTGGCGCGGCAGCCGTCTACTTCGGCGATTGCCGCAACTGCCAGGCCGACGAAGGCTCTAAGTCGCTCACTCTCGATCAAGTCCTACGCGATCATCTCAAACCGCTCGGTGTGCCTGTCTGGAAAGGCCGAATGGTCGGCCACGTCGCCGACAAGCTGACGCTGCCCATCGGCGTACGCACCCGCGTTGACGCGTCGACCGGCACGATTCAAACGCTGGAGTCGGCGACGGCTTAGGGCGGCTGCATTTGGTCGCACGGGCGGTGAAGAACGGCGGCGCTCCGAACAATGGCGCGCGCGCCGGGCTTAAACCTGCTCTCCTAACCGACCTCTATCGATATGGCCCACGTCCCCGACACCGCTCGCTTCGGCACCCTCGCCGTCCACGCCGGACAAACGCCCGATCCGTCGACGGGCGCGATCATGACGCCGATCTACCAGACCTCGACGTACGTGCAGGCCGGTCCAGGCGATCATCAGGGGCACGAGTACGCGCGCGTTACCAACCCGACGCGGACGGCACTGGAGGGCAACCTCGCCGCCTTGGAAGGCGCGACGGACGCTGTCGTGTTCTCGTCGGGCGTCGCTGCGATGGATTCGATCCTGCGTCGCTTGCGGTCGGGCGACCACGTGATTTCGACGAACGACCTGTACGGCGGCACCTACCGCCTGATGCGGACGCAGTTCGAGCACCTGGGTATCGACTTCTCGTTTGTCGACATGACCGACCTCGACGCTGTCCAGGCGGCCGTGCGCGACGAAACGACAATGATCTGGGCCGAAACGCCGACCAACCCGCTGCTCAAAATCGCCGACATCGCGGGCCTGGCCGCTATCGCTCGCGACGCCGGAGCCGACCTGGTCGTCGACAACACGTTCGCGACGCCGTACCTCCAGCAGCCGCTCGCCCTAGGCGCGGACCTGGTCATCCACAGCGCGACTAAATATCTAGGCGGCCACTCGGATGTAATCTTAGGCGCCGTCTGCACGAGCGACGAAAACTGGCTCGAACACCTGCGTTTTCAGGTCAAGTGCGTCGGCGCCGTCCCCGGACCGATGGACTGCTTCCTCGTTCTCCGTGGCACCAAAACGCTCCACCTGCGCGTCGAGCGGAGCACGCAGAACGCTCACGCCGTCGCCGCCATGCTGGCGGATCACCCCGCCGTCGCTCACGTCCACTATCCGGGCTTGGAGTCGCATCCGCAGCACGAACTGGCGTCGCGCCAGATGAGCGGTATGGGCGGCATGGTGTCGTTCACGCTTGCCGACGATACCGAAGCAGCCGCTACGCACGTCCTGCAATCGACGCAGGTGTTCCAACTCGCCGAATCGCTCGGTGGCGTCGAAAGCCTGATCGAGCACCCGGCGACGATGACGCACGGCTCGATCCCCGCCGAAGAGCGCCGCAAGGCCGGATTCGTCGACAGCCTGATCCGCTTGAGCGTGGGTGTCGAGGACGAAGCAGACTTGCTAGCCGATCTGAAACGCGCGCTGGGTTGAGGCTGCTGGTGGAGATTCTGAATCCGAGTAGGGCACTCGCTTGCGGTGTCTTTCTCGGAGTTTCGGAATCGCCGCCGACTGGTCTCTAATCGACGATGCTACGCGCAGCCTGATAGCGCTCAAAAAATGGAGTGCCTTTGTAGCGATGTACCAGAGGATCCAGACGACGCGTAAGTAAGCGGTCGATGTCGTCGAAGGCGGTGGTGAGCGAGATTGGGGCGACAGGCGGTGCGGCCGGGCGTTCCGGCTCGTTGAGAGTGGCCGCGAAGTCTAGAAGAGCAGCTTCTACATCGACCAACATCCGTTCGGAGACGCCGTAATCCGCCAATTGATCGAGGTAGTCGCGCGCTGCGCCTAGCACCTCCTCGCTCGTCACGATCGCCTCGCGTTCCGTGACCATGAGCAGGTCGGTCTCTTGGAGATTCATCGTTTCGCTCAGAGCAAATCGCTCCGTTTCGTCCGCCCATGCCGAGAGCGTCTGAGCAAGCACGACGACGGCGTCCGCCATGCGCTGCCACCGGCCTTGCTTACCAGTTTCAGGCAATCGCTCGCCAGAGGCCAGCGCCCGGCGAATCGATGCTTCGGCCTCTAGAAACGCGTCTGCTGCACGTTGGGCTGCCGGAACGCCTTCGAATCGACCCGGAAAAGCCTCTAGCACTTCGCGCACGCATGCGTACATCTGAAGAGTGAGGGGAACGGGTGGCGCGTACATGGGGACGTGCGTGGGGCGATGGAACAGACAAGGTAGCTGGCGCACGCGCCGCCCCGATCATGCGCCCGGAGTTATCCCTCGACTGCCTTCGCTGCTGCCAGATGCTGGGTCCGTTTGCGACTGCGCCTTTTAGGTTCGCTGGCGATGTCCTTCTGAGACGCGTAGGCGCTTG
>CAXBBB010000282.1:0-4345 GCA_963973615.1 uncultured Rhodothermales bacterium
TGCGAGCAACAGCAGTCGAGTCGAGGTCAAACGGGGCGGGATGTATACGATCAGTGGCGAAACGCTCACGCTCGACCTACCTGATGGCGATGGACGTTCTGAAGTGTCAACCGCCACGCTGCGCGCTAATACGATCACCATCTCCGAGGACGAACTGACGTTGGTTTTTCGCAAGTAGACGTCGCCTGTGCTCACGGCGGCACCGTATCAGCGTGGTAGACATCTGGGGCAAAGCATGTAACCGATACGTCGGGCGCGACCATGAAGCGCAGTAGGGACGTGAAATGAGGACGCTCCCCAACCTCTGTTTTTGTGAAACGCACGCTGATCGTCGTCCTGTCCTTTGTAGCCTTGTTGATCGTCTACGGTACGTTCATCGAGCCGCGCTTCATCCTCGACGTGCAGGAGCACGAAGCCGAGGTGCCCCAGTTACCCACCGAGTGGGAGGGACGCAAGGTGGCGATGTTGGCCGATTTTCAAGTGGGTATGTGGATGGACAACGTCGGCATGATCAGCCGTGCTGTCGACGAAGCGATTGACCAGGACGTCGACGTTGTAGTCATCGCAGGCGATTTTGTCTACAAGCCCGACTCGTCGGTCGTGGACGAAGCCGTGGCACTGCTGCGTCCGCTGCACGAGGCGGGCATCCCGGTTCTGGCCGTGCTGGGCAACCACGACTACTCGCTGATGAAACGTGAGAGTCAGATCCGGCCGGACATCGCGCGGTATCTGTCCGACGAACTGGAGCGCGAGGGCATCCGGGTACTCGAAAACCAGACCGAGCGAGTCGCCTTGGATGGGCTGCCCCCGCTCGCGTTCGTCGGAATCGGGTCGGAGTGGGCCGAGCACAGTCTTCCATCCCAAGCGCTCGCGACGCTGAACGGAAACGAGGCGCGCATCGTGTTCATGCACAACCCCGTCGCCTACCGCGACATGCCTGCCGATAGCGCGCCGCTTACCCTCGCCGCTCATACCCACGGCGGTCAGATCCGCTTTCCGTTCATGAAAACGAACAGTTGGCTAGACATCGCCCGAGACCGAGAAGTCGTCGCCGAAGGCTGGGCAGCCAGCGATATTGGTGCTGCTGGAAACCGGCTCTACGTGACGCGCGGCATCGGCTTCAGCCTGGTGCCGATGCGCCTGTTCTGCCCGCCCGAGGTCACCGTTTTTACGCTGCGCCGCTCCGACGGTACGCTGCCTGCGCGCGGGCCGAACGCGTAAGGAGGCGACAGGTGGGGACGACCTCTTGGCGATGCGCCAAGCCACCTCTCACGCCGTCGCTTTCTGCTTCATCAGGGCGCGGTAGGCGCCGACCCACCAGTCCGAGTCGCGCGTGATCTGAGTCACGGTTACGTCGCTGAGTTGCCCGACGAGTTCGATCAGGTGGATGGGCAGCGCGTTCATCGTGCCCGAGCGGAGGATCTGCTCGATGCTGGCGGCCTGCGTCCGGGTCCAACGCCATTTGTGGCGGAGCGCTTCGGCTTTTTTCCAATAATCGCGGTCGTCCCAGACCTGTGCGCTCTCGTCGATGGTCTCCCAGATGCCGCGGAGACTGAATACCAGAAAGGCCGCCATATCGCGCTCTTCCAATCCGAAGTCGGGACGCTGGGCGAGCAGACGAACGACTTCGGCGCACGAACGCAGGTGCGCGTTGCGGCGCTTGGCAGGCGTGTCGACATTCCCTACAATGCGTCCCATAAGAAAACGGCTCGATTGCTGAACGGCCAAGATACAAGCCGTGAGCTTTCCGTACTCCGTCCGATATGTCTGCAATCGCCTCCGTCTTCATCGCGACTAGCGCCGATGGGTTCATCGCCCGACCTGACGGCTCACTCGACTGGCTTTACGCCCACGGGCCGTCCGGCGACACCGGCTACGACGCGTTCATCGCAAACATCGACGCCATCGTGATGGGGCGAGCGACGTTCGACGTCGTGCGTGGCTTCGACGGGCCGTGGCCCTACGGCGATCTGCGCGTCGTCGTCTGGACTCGGACGCCCGAGCACGTCGACACGTCGGATCTGCCGCACGTCGAGGCCAGCGCGCTACCGCCTGCCGAACTGATGCAGTACGTGTCAGAAAGAGGAGCGAACCGGGTATACGTCGACGGCGGCGCGACTGTCCGTGCCTTCATGAGCACAGGGTTACTCGATCAACTCATCGTGACACAGGTGCCGGTCTTGCTCGGGACGGGCATTCCGCTGTGGGGAGAGGTAGGCGGCGACATCGGCCTAACTCACGTCCGAACGGAGGTGATCGGCGGTTCGGTGCAGACGACGTGGAAGGTGTCCGGGCGGCCTATGCTCGCTTCAGCAGTCGCTTTATCAGGCGCGGAGGGATGATGCCGATAGGCACGAGGGCAGCGCCCACGAGCAGTACCAAGCCAACCTCGACGTACCACACGTTGAGCATGGGCACGAACGTCCAGAGCGCGAAGAGACCTACGCCCAACGCGCAGACGCTCCACACGCGCTTCCAGTCGTAGGCCATCGGGTAGAAGCGCTGGGTAATGAAATAGAGCACGACGGTCATTACGGCATACGCTCCCGTCGTCGCCCAGGCCGCGCCGACCATGCCGAACTGGGGCGTCAGCAGCAAGTTGAGCACGACCGAGGCGGCGCTTCCGGCGAACGTCGCGTGGACCAGATACTTGGTCTTTTCGGTCAGATACAAGCCTGCCGAGAACAGGTAGTACCAGCCCTGGAAGAAGTACGCCACAAGCGCGAGGGGCACGATGGTAATGCTGAACCAGTACGAGCGGCCAATCAGAAAGCGCTCGCCGTCGCCGCCCGGAATCGGGATGCGCACCAGGTCGTCGGCGAGGAAGGAGATGGCCAACACCGCGAGTACCAGCCCGGCCGTCAGCAGCGTGAAGATGCGAGCGAAGAGCGGTTTGGCGTCGGGGTCCTCGGCGTGTTGCAGGAAGAACGGCTGCCACGCGAACCGAAACATCTGAACGACGAGCACGAGGAAGATGCCCAGCTTCCAGCCCGTACCGAAAATGCCGACGACATAATCGCCCCAGACGGCGGTTGCGGCCTCTGCGACTTCAGCTGCTGTCTTACCCTGCTCGATGGCCAGTGCTGCCGCCTGTTGGCCTTTGAGCGTCAGCGCGTCGGCGTTGAGGTGCTCGCCGTAGAGCCGCCGGACCGTCGACTCGTCGAGGTTGGCGAGGAAGAAGATGTTGAGGCGATCGGCGAGTGCGTAGCCCAGTCCGCCCGGGACGAACGGCAGGCCGAAGATCAGCATCTTGCGCATCAGCGCCTTGGACGGCGACGCCCAGCGCTTCCAGATGATCGGCAGCAACATCAGGAGGCTCACACCCGATGCCATCATATTAGCGACAAAGATCGCCTCGATGCCCCAATCCAGGCCCAAGATCAGCCATAGGTTGAGACCGACGTTCACGCCGATGTTCGTCATCTTAATGGCCGCGAACAGCCACGGACGGTTGGATAACCGCAACTCGGCGAACGGAACGACCGAGAGCGCGTCGAGTGCCAGGATGCCCGCCGCGTAGTAGAGCAACTCGTACTCCGAGTGCATCCCGATCACGTAGCCGATCTGCTCGGGCAGCAGCAGAAACAGCGACGAGAGCACGACCGACGAGGCCAGCAGCGCCAGCATCGCCGAAGAAAACGCATTGCCCGCCTGCGGCCTGCCTTTCGATCCCGACGCGTACTTCAGATACGCCGACTCCATCCCGTAGGTGTACGCGATGTTGAAGAACACGAACGCCGTAAAGATGGCGATCACGACGCCGTAGCGGTCCGGGTCGAACACGTTCGTGTAGAACGGCACGAGCAGGAAGTTGACCATCCGCCCGACGATCGACGACAGGCCATAGATGGCCGTCTCGGACGCGAGTTTTTTCAGGCGGGAGGCAAAGCCCATTCAGACAAAAGGATTAACGGCGCGCCTTCTTGCGCTTGGGACGCAGGCGGTAGCCGTCGAGCAGCAGGTGGGAGGCATATCCCGCGACGGCGGCTCCGTAGAACGGCAGCCCGGACAGCGGGCGTGCGGGAAACAGAAAGTAGGGCAGTGCGAGCAGCGGCAGCGGCACCACTAGCATCGCCCACCACGTGTGCGTCCAGCCTCTGTGCTTGCCCAGGATCGGCAGAATCGCGAACAGGCCCAAGTACGCTGCCTCTTCGAAGTGCCGCGCACCGATCAGCACCAGGTCGGCTATGAAAAAGATGACGTAGAAGATGTCTTGCCCCTTAGAATTCGTGTCCACGTCGGGCCAAAGCGCGAACATCAGGCAGATGCCAAGCAAGCCGATCGGGTAGGCGACCAGTTCGATCAACTCGAAGCGCGCATACGCCGCATCGACGGTGAAGGCGGC
>CAXBBB010000283.1:0-4334 GCA_963973615.1 uncultured Rhodothermales bacterium
CGGCTTGAATCGCAGCGCCGCGACTTCGCCATGCCGCCGCCGCGCCCGGCGCTTCCCCAGGTGCTGCAGCGCAACGGCGTGCAGACCGTCGCTGTCGGTAAGATCTACGACCTGTTCGCGGGCGTCGGCTTCAACCGCGCGCACAAGACGGACGACAACGCCGACGGCATCGAGCAGACGATCCAGGCGATGGAGGCCGCGCGTGGCATGAACCGCCCGACGTTCATCTGGACCAACCTGGTCGACTTCGACTCGAAGTACGGACACCGCAACGACGTGGAAGGCTTCGCACAAGCCCTCGAAGCATTCGACACGGCTCTTCCCCGACTGGTCCCCGCGCTGCCCAAAGGTGGACGCCTGCTCATTACGGCCGATCACGGCAACGACCCGACGACGCCGTCGACCGACCACAACCGCGAGTACGTGCCCGTCCTCTACTACGGCGACAACAACCCGCGCGACCTGGGCACACGTCCCACGTTCGCCGACCACGCCGCGACCGTCGCGAACTACTTCGGCGTCGAAATGGCCGCAGGAACGGCGTTTTAGTCCGGCGACGGGCGGGGCGATGAACTCAGCCAGACTGGATTTACACCAGCGCTCCGGCCAACGCGAACAGTACGACGCTCACGCCTGCTATAGCCAAACCGTAGGGAAGCTGCGTGTTGACGTGGTCGACGTGGTCGGCAGCGGCGGACATCGACGAGATGATACTCGTGTCCGAGAGCGGGGAGCAGTAATCGCCAAAGACACCGCCGGAGAGGACGGCTCCGAGCATCAAGGCGGGCGATAGGCCCAGCGACTCGGCGACGGGCAGGGCAATCGGCACCAGAATCGCGAATCCGGTCCAAGACGAGCCGAGCGTAAACGAGACGAAGCAACCCAGCAGAAACACGACGGGCGCGACGAGCCAACCCGGGATACCGTCGCCCATCAGACTCGCCACGAACGGACCGATTTCAAGCGCACGCGACACCTGCCCGAGCGCAAACGCGAACACGATCAGCAGCGTCACGCCGACCAATCCGGCGCTGCCTTTGAGGACGAGATCAGTCGACTGTGCCAATGTCAAGATGCGGCGTCCGGGAAGGGCGTAGAGAATCATCGCTACTCCGATCGACAAGCCGACGGCCCACAGGACAGACGTAGAGCCGGAGCCGGCGGTCAGATCGCCTTCGCCCGTGATCAACAGGCCGATGAACACCATCGCGACCAGCACGAGGATCGGCAGGAACAGGTCGATCGGGCTGCGCGGTGAGCGCTCGACGGGCGGCAAGTGCGAGACCTCGTCGGACACGAGCGGTGTCGCGCCGGGGCGCAGCAGTTGGCCGGTCTCGCGAGCGCGGATCTCGGCGCGGCGCATCGGCCCGAAGCCCCAGCCCGTGACGGCGGTGAACAAGGCGAACAGGACAGCGCCCCACGCGAAAAAGTTGAAGCCCAGGCCCGCTGCCAGCAGCCCGATGCTCGCGTCGTCGGCGACTCCCTGCGTCGCCAGTAGGCCGAGCACGTAGGCGCCCCACCCGTTGAGCGGGATCATCATGCAAACCGGAGCACTCGTGGCGTCGCAGTAGAACGCCAGCTTCTCGCGCGGCAGGTTGAGCTTGTCGAAGAACGGACGGGCGACGGCGCCGGTCGTCAGGCACGTGATCGACGACTCGACGAAGATCGACAGGCCGACGAAAAAGGCCAGCAATTCGGCGCCTCTACGCGTCTGCCCCCACCCTCTCCGCTGCGCCCACTCCACGAACCCGGCGACACCGCCCGACGCCTGCACCAGAGCGATGAGCCCGCCGACGAGCAGGCAGAACAGTACGATGCGCACGTTGCCCGCGTCGGCAAAGACGGCGACCATCTGATCGGCCAACTCGCGCAACCCCAGCAGCGGATTTCCGCCGACCAGAATCGTCGTGCCCAGCCACAATCCGGCGAAGAGCGAGAGATAGACTTGGCGCGTCGTTAGCGCAAGTCCGATGGCGAGGATGGGCGGAAGGAGGACGATCCAGTCCATGGGCAGCGGGATGAGGGAGACGCGAAAAGTAGGCACGCGCGCGCACCGCTGATCCGTTTGCCCTAACGCGCGTTCCAACCCAAAGCAGCAACCTTCTACTGATGGACCTCCTGACCGACACGCCGCCCACCGAAATCACCAACCGCGTGGCCGAAAGCGCCATCGAAGTATTCGACCTCGCCGGACTCTGGGACGGCGCCCAGATCGACGAGATCGACCTCGAACCGTTCTTGTTCAAAGGCCTGGTCCTACGCGAGCGCGACTTCCGCGAACACGTCAAAGCCTACGACTGGCAGCAGCACGCCGGTCATCACATCGCCCTATTCTGCTCGACCGATGCCATCGTGCCGACGTGGGCGTGGATGCTCATCGGCAGCAAACTCGAAGGTGTCGCCGCCAGCGTCACCCACGGACGCCGAGCCGACGTGAGCCGCGAGTTCTACGCCCGTGCGCTCGACCAAGTCGATTGGTCCGCGTACGATGACGCTATTGTCGTGATCAAAGGCTGCGGCTCGGCCGTCGTCCCCACGAGCGCCTACGTCAAGGCCACGCAACAGCTGATGCGCGTCGCTCGCAAGCTGATGTATGGCGAGCCGTGTTCGTCCGTCCCGCTGTGGCGCAAACCCAAAGCGAAGCCTGCCATGCGCACGACTGCGCAAGTCGCCCCACTGAAACCGCTCCCCTTTGCTGCCAGCGGCGACGCCTGCGACCCGGTGACGGGGTTGTGCTGATGATGGCAGAGGCGGCAAATGGGTAGGACATCAGTGCAATCGGCACATTAGGAGATCGCCGCGTCGCTCGCTCCTCGCGATGACAAGGTGGAAGGTCTGGAACTAGGCTTAAAATGAGAGGAACGAGACGGAAACCGGCCTGACTTCGGTCCGGCGCCCGGACACGAAGTAAGCGAGGCGCTAAGAAATCGTCCTGTTTGAGCGTCAGCGAGTTTGGACGATTTCAGCCGAGTGAACGCAGTGTCAGCCGGAGCGAATCCAGCCTTGAGTTTTTGCTTCTTTTGTGTCAAGGCAAAAGAAGGCATAGCGCAGCCAGAAGAGAAGAGAGTCCCCATATGCACGCCACCTATTACGCTCTCCACGCCCTCGTCGCCGAGTGGCAAGACCTCATCGGCGCCCGGCTAATCGACGCGTTCACGCAGCAGCGCGGAGAACTCACCCTCGCACTTGAGCCACCAGACGGCGAGGTGCAGCGCGTCCAGGTCGGCACGAAGCCTGTCTACCTGATGCGCTCCGAAGGCTACAACCGCGCCCGACGCAACACGACGACGCTGTTCGAAAAAGCTCACGGCCTGATCGTCTCCGCTATCGGCATCGCCGACCTGGACCGATTCGTCTTGATCGACTTACGAAACGAGAGCGGCACGCACATCGGCACGCTGCACCTGGTCCTATTCGGCAGTCGTGCCAACGCATTATGGACGAGAGACGACGAGACGATCAAGGAAGCCTTTCAGCACAGCGCCGACCTCGAAGGCGAGCCACTGCCCCGCACTCGGCCCGCTCGCCTTCCATTCAGCGCCGAAGAACTCGCTGATCAATGGAAAGGCGATGATCCGGCCCGCGCTCTCCGCCGTGCGTGGCCGCTCTTCGACGACCTGCTCGCCAGCGAAGCCCTCCACCGCGCAGCCTTCGACCTAGTCGCCCCCAATTGGTCCAACCTATTCATCACCTGCCAAACCGTCCAAGACGAAGCACTCGAAACACAATCGCCTGGCATCCTGTGGCGCGGTGAGATCGCGCACGCCCTGACGCTGATTGCGCTCGAACAGCCGACGCCCGGACTTCGCCTCGAATCGCTGCCTTCCGTCGACCGAGCGATGCAGGTGTTTACGCGCCGGACGCTCGGTCAGGACCGCTTCTCCGCGCGCTACGACAAGCTCCATACCCGGCTCAAGCGCGCATCGCATCAGGCCACGCGCCGCGTCGATCAGATGCTTGAAGCGCTGAGTCAACCCTCGCGGGCCGACGAACACGAAAGCGCCGGTCACCTGCTCATGGCGCAGCTCCACCGCGTCACGCAAGGCAGTGAGTCGGTTGAACTCGACGACCTATTCGCACCAGACGGCGGCATACGGACGATCACGCTCGACCCGGCGCTGTCGCCCGCGGCCAATGCTGAACGCTACTACGCACGAGCGCGAGCGTCGCGCCTGTCGCGAGAGTCGTCGGAAGAGCGGTTCGAGCGGTCGCACGAGGAAGCCGAGCGATTGTCGGCGACTCTTGCCGAATTAGAAGCCGTCGAGACACTTGAAGCCCTAGATGCGTTTGAGTCGGCGCATGGCGAGTGGGTACGAACGTCCACGTCCGACGCG
>CAXBBB010000284.1:0-4310 GCA_963973615.1 uncultured Rhodothermales bacterium
CAGTCTGAATTTTTCTGGTGTCGATGATTTTGGGTCTCAAGTTTGGTGCGTTGCAGATTGGTTCGTCACCGTTCGAGACGCTGGCTTCGCGCTTTCCCAATGCGCCCGCGATCCAGATGCCCGGCTTCGTACCCGCCGACGGCAACGGACTGAACGACCTGCTTCAAAACCCGTGGATGGTCATCCACCCCCCGACGCTATTCGTGGGCTTCTCGTCGCTCGTGATTCCGTTCGGATTCGCCGCCGCTGCGCTGTGGCAGAAGCGCTACACCAGTTGGGTGCGGCCCGCACTTCCGTGGCTGCTCTTCTCGCTGATGATTCTGGGCGTCGGCATCGCCATGGGCGGATACTGGGCCTACGTCACCCTATCGTTCGGCGGATACTGGGCGTGGGATCCGGTCGAGAACTCCAGTCTCGTGCCGTGGCTGATCGGCGTAGCAGGGCTGCACGCGATGCTCGTCCAGCGCAAAACGTCGGGCGGGCACAAAGCCGCGCTGATCCTGACGCTGCTGACCTACCTATTCGTCGTCTACTCAACGTTCCTCACGCGCTCCGGCATCCTGGGCGACATCTCGGTCCACTCGTTCGTCGATCTGGGCCTATCGAACCAGCTGCTCGTCTGGATCGCCGTAGTCGGAGGGATCGGGCTGGGCTTATTCGCGTGGCGCTACTCCGAGCTTCCCAAGCCGGATAGGGAGCCGCCCTACCTGTCGCGCGAGTTCATGATCTTCAGCGGCGCGATGCTGATCTGCGCGCTGAGTGCCGTCATCATCCTGGGCACGTCGGCGCCGATCTTCGGCCGCATCTTTCGCGACGATCCGGCAGGCGTGGCGATTGCGTTCTACAACAAGTGGTCGCTTCCCCTTGCGTGCGGCATGATGCTCTTGGTCGCCATCGGGCAGTTGTTCTGGTGGCACAAAATGAGCGTCGTCCAGCTTAACAAGGTGCTGACCGCTCCGCTCGGATTAGCCGTCGCGTCGACGCTGGGCGTGCTGATCCTGACGGACTTCACTCAGCGCACAGCGGGTGGGTCGCCGGTTCAAGAGTCGTTCCAGGCGGCTGCCTTCGACATGGGCGTCTATGGTACGAGCCTGCTGATGCTGATGCTCGTGCTCACCTCGTTTTTCGCGCTGTACAGCAACGGGTGGGTGATGTGGCGCATCGGACGCGGCAACTGGAAGATGATCGGCGGTGGCCTATCGCACGTCGGCCTGGCGCTCACGATGCTGGGCATCATCTCGTCGTCCGGCTTCTCGACTCCGCTGGCGACGGCTGGCGGTGTGGCGATGCCTGCGACCGGTGGCGGCACGTCGCGCGACAACTTCGTGCTCGAACGCGGACAGACGCGGACGCTGCCCTCGGGATATCAGGTCACGTATAGCGGCAAAGAGAAAACCGATCAAGACCGCGACCAGTTCGTCATCGACTTCGCCGCGCCGACGGGACGCAGCTTCACGCTCAAGCCGGTCGTCTATCAGAACGACGACAAGCAATGGATTCAGCACCCGGACGTAGCGATCTTCGCCGAGAAAGACATTTATGCCGCCGTCACTCCGTCCGGCATGTTCAGCGTGCCGGATACCCTCGACGTAGGCACCTTCGCACTGGGCGAAGGCGAGTTCACGACGCTGGGCGACAACGAGTTTGAAGTCCGCTTCGAGGGCTATGACACCGACGTGATCGATCAACTGGACGCCCGGCTGATCCCCGACAGTCTGGAAGTCGCCATTGGCGCCAAACTCCAGGTGACGCGGATGGCGACGGGCGAAACGCGGGCAATGGTACCCGTGTACCTGCTTCAGGAGAACGGGCGAGTACAGTACTTGCAGACCAAAGCGCGCGACTGGGACCTGATGATGACCTTTTCGGGCTTCGACCTGACGGACGAGAAAGCCAACTTTGCTGTCGAGGGCGTATCGGTGATGCCCGAGGACTGGATTGTCGTGCAGGCATACGAGAAACCGCTCATTGGTATCCTGTGGATGGGCATCGTGCTGCTGTCGCTCGGCTTCTGCGTTTCGTTGTATCGTCGCGTCTTGGACGTGCAGCCGCGCTCGGCACGGAGTTCGCTGGGTGGAGGGGCGCAGTAGATTGAAAACGGGAGCGCGCTGCCGATAGCTGTTCGTAGTCATCCTGTGCTCTCCTCCCGCCCCTCGCTCACCTCATGATCGCCATCGCCCCAACCGACGAGCCGCCAGCGTCCTCAACCGAGGAGACGCTGACAGTCGACGTGCGGGCGCTCGAACGGCGCATTCGGCACCTGGAAGCGGCATTGGATGCCGGACAACGCCGCGTCGAGCAGCAGGCGCGGTTTGTCGCTCAGATCAGCCACGACCTGCGCACGCCGCTCAACGCCTTGGTCGGCATGTCGACGCTGCTCAACGGGACACCGCTCGACGACGAGCAGCGCGAACTGGTCGATATGCTTTCGTCGAGCAGTGAGAGCATGCTGCACCTGATCAACGACCTGCTCGATTTGAGCAAGATCGAAGCCGGCGCGCTCAAGCTCGTTCCTGAGCCGTTTGACTTGCGCAGCGTCGCCGAGTCGACGTTCGACATGGTCGGTATGATGGCGGCACAGAAAGGATTGCGGCTCGCATTTCTGGCCGAAGACTCGATGGCCGAGCGCTTCGTCGGCGACTCGATGCGGATCCGGCAGATGCTCGTCAACCTGGTCTCGAACGCCGTCAAGTTTACCGACGAAGGCCAGATCGTCGTCCGGGCATCGACCCAATCCGCAACCGGATCGACGATGCGCAACGTGACGCTCACGGTCGAGGACAGCGGCATTGGCATCAGCAAGGAAGGGCTGAGCCGTCTGTTCAAACCCTACGCCCAAGCGACCGACGCAACAGCGCACTCGCACGGCGGCACCGGCTTGGGCCTCTATATCGTCCGACACCTGGCCGAGATGATGGGCGGAAGCGTCCACGCAACGAGCGAGGAAGGCACCGGGTCAACGTTTGGCTTCACGATCCCTCTCCCCGCCGACGGAAGCGGACGTGGACGCTCGGCCGAGACGCTCAGACTCGCGGGTGGCCTAGTGCTCGTCGCTGTCGACCACGCCGCCGAACGCGCGATGACGATCCAACTGCTCGAACGCGCGGGCGTCGAAGTCGTCGAGGCGCATACGTCGGACGAGACGGTTGGACTGATGGGTACAACAAAGAGGCTCGAAGCCATTTTAGTCTCGTCCGATATCGCCGATACGAGAGGGGAATCTTCCTTTCCCGCCGTCTGCCAAGCGGCACACAACCAGGGACTTCCACTCATCGAACTCTCACCCTTCCGCACCCGAGCCGACGCACCCGAGTCCGACGGCGTGCGCCTGAATACGCCCCTCCGCCGCGACGCGCTCTATCGAACGCTGAGCGACGTGCTCGCCCCCGCAACCACGCAGACCACCATGGAAATGCACGTGCACACGCCGTATGCTCCCCTCGAAACGACCTTTGCCCCTCCCGCAATGCATATTCTCCTGGCAGAGGACAACCCGATCAATCAGAAGGTCACGCTCCGCCTTCTTAAGAGCCTAGGCTTAGGCGCCGATGTGGTCGAGAACGGTCTCGAAGCTGTCAACGCAGTCGAAAGCAAAGGCTACGACGTCGTGTTGATGGACGTGATGATGCCGATCATGGACGGGCTGGAAGCCACACGCCAGATCCGCCAACGCTTCCGGTCGATGCCCACCCCGCCGCGCATCATCGCTGTTACGGCCAACGCGATGGCCGGTGATAGGGAGCGCTGCCTGGAAGCCGGGATGGACGATTACATTCCCAAACCGCTCCGTCTCGAAGCCCTGCGCGGCGCGCTCGACAGTATCACGGCAGCCCAGAAACCTGTCGCCGCCAAAGTGTCGACGGGGCCGATCAACGCCGCTGCTCTGCGCGAACTGCTCGAAAGCATCGGCGCCGACGACTTGGAGTTCTTCGACAGTCTGGTCAACGATTTCGTCACCGACGCGTCGGACTTGGCCGAATCGCTTACCACAGCCGCAACCGCGGGCGACCTCGCCGAAGCCCGAAAAGCCGCCCACACGCTGAAGTCCAGCGCGCTGATGTTCGGCGCCGAATCTCTGTCCTACGCCGCCCGCGATGCCGAACACGCGGCGCGCGAGGACGACTTGGTCGGTCTTCGCAAAGCCGCTGCTCCGGTCGACTATCTGCTCGAACAGGTCACGTTGGATCTGCGCGCGCGGCAGACGAGGAACTACGCAGGCATCGTCTGAGACGGAATCCGAAGTACTCAGGCACTTGTTTTCATGGGCGTCGTCCCTGCGAAGGCAGGGACCTACAACTGCCTCTGCTGCC
>CAXBBB010000285.1:0-4296 GCA_963973615.1 uncultured Rhodothermales bacterium
CAGCAGTAACGTCGGCCCATTCATGACGGCGCGCGCAATTGCTACTCGTTGCCGCTGACCAACACTCAGTTTGTGAGGAAGCCGGTCGCCCAACCCGCCCAAACCGACGCGAGAGAGGATGGCATCGGCGCGCTTCGGATCGGCCTCCCGCCGGGCAGCAAACGGCGCCAGCAGCACGTTTTGCCGCACCGTCAGCGCATGAGCCAGATGGGCTTGCTGGAACACAACACCAACGTGCTGAGCCCGGAACGCATCCAATTCGGCCTCCGAAAGCGTCTCCAGCCGCTCTCTTCCTACTTGCACCGATCCGGACTGGACGCGCAGCAATCCGCCGATCAGGTGCAACAGCGTCGATTTCCCACTCCCCGACGGCCCGATCAATACCCCACTCGCGCACGGCGCCACGTCCAGGTCGACGTTGTCCAGCACAGGCACTTCCCCATACCCATACCTCAGATTTCGGACACACAGGCCCGAAGCGGGCTCGTCAGGCAACCGCATCGTCCCCGACTGGAGCGAGCGGATAATCGGCTTCCACGTCGCCTTCGGCCATGCGAGCGAGTTTGCGTTTGAGCATACGACGGCGGAACGTGCTGAGATGGTCGACAAAGAGTATGCCTTCTAGATGATCGTATTCATGCTGTACGACGCGCGCCAACATGCCATCTAGATCGAGTTCGTGCGACTTCAACTCGGCGTCCTGATACACCAGCCCAATGGCCTCCGGGCGGTAAACGGTATCGCGCAGATCGGGAATCGACAAACAGCCCTCCTCGAAGCCTTCCTCCTCCTCACTCTCCCAGGTAATCTCCGGATTGATGAACACCATCGGCTGATCCGGCATCGTCGCCGGGTCGATTTCGTCGCGCTCGAAGATGCCGGACAAGTCAACAACGAACAACCGCTCACGTCGCCCGACTTGAGGAGCCGCCAGACCGATGCCGTCGGCATGGTGCATCGTCTCGATCATGTCGGCAATGAGCGTGGTGAGTTCAGGGGTCACCTCTTCGACGGGTACCGTCTCTTCGCGCAGGATGCCTGAGCCGAAGGTATGGATGGGCAGAATCATCGTTCGCGCAGATAGTCTTCCAGGATGACGCACGCGGCGGCGGCGTCGACGAGTCCTTTATCACGCCTGACGCGGCGAGAGGCTCCGGCTTCGTGAAGCCGAGTCGACGCGTGGGCCGAACTGTATCGTTCGTCAATGCGCACGATAGAGACGTGAGGAAGCGCCTTTTTGAGCCGCCCCTCGAACGATCGAACGCGCTCTACGGCAGAGCCTTCGGCTCCATCCGGTTCGAGCGGCCAGCCCAGCGCAATCGTGGCGACCCCCTCGCGAGTGTCCAGCTTCACCAACTCGGCTGTCGCCAAACCCGGCGCAAACGTGCCCAGCGGACGCGCGAACAACCCCAACGGATCAGCAATAGCTAAACCTGTTCGCTTCGAACCATAGTCGACGCCAACGATGCGCGGTGCCGACCGCAATGCACTCACGCGACAGCCTGATCGACTGGAGCATAGTCCGCCGCGCCCTCGGGGACTGCGTAGTCTAATTCGGAAAGCGGCGTTTGGAGCACGCTCTTCAGCTTCTTGCTCGGCTTGAAGTGCGTCTTACGGCGCGACGGGATGAAGACGGTTTCGTTGGTCTTCGGATTGCGCGCCTTGGGCTTGGCGCGCGTCTTTTTGACCTCGAACACGCCGAAGTCGCGCAGTTCGATGCGTACTTCGGGATCGGCCTGGAGCAGTAGATCGCTGATGGATGTGACCACGGCAGTTACCCACGGCTCGCTCTTATAGATGGGTTCGTCCATCAATTCGGCAACGCGCCGCGCGACATCTTTCTTAGTAAGCGTGGTCAAATGGTCCTCCGGGAACGGTAGAAAAGGGGATGAGCGATCGCCGATTTAGTATGGCGATATCTCCAATAAACTCAACATCTTTGCTTCAGGTCAAGTGTAGAACGACAAAAACGACGAACAACACGCCGTACCTCGCCGAGAATCCACCGTTTACCGATCCGATCACACCTCCAATCGGTACACGCCCGAAACCCCTGCGACCCGGTTGAGACGACGCATGACGCTTTTGAGCTGCTCCAAGTCACTTACGTTAAGCGTGATCAGCCCTTCAAAGAATCCTTCTTCCGAATCGACGGCAACCGATCGGATGCCCATTTTAAAGGTTTTGGAGATGATGTCGGTCAGGTCATTGAGCAGCCCCTGCCGATCCTCGCCCATCACGCGCAAACCGACGCTATAGATCGCGTCCTTTTCCCTGCTCCACGACAACTCGACGATGCGATCCGGCTCACTGACGTATAAGTTGGGCGCGTTCCGGCAACTCGCCCGGTGGATCTTGACGACGCCGTTGCGCGACGTGAAGCCGAAGATCTTGTCGCCCGGAATGGGCGTGCAGCACGACGCATACTCGGTCGCCAAGTTGTAGCCGTCTTCCCCGTCGAGCACGATGCTCGGCCCCTCGTTGCGCTTGCCCGGCGACACGAACGCCTGGAACGCCCGCTCCAGCTCCGAAGCGCCTTTCTCGCCGTCCACTTTTTGCTCGCCTTTAAGCGTCCGAATCAGCGCGTCGACATCATGGTGCCCGGTCCCGATCTCGTAGTACATGTCCTGCGCACTGCCAAACTTCAGCGTGACCGAGTACCCGCGCACGTCGCCCTCGACCGTGGACAGTCCGGCTTTCTTGGCGCGTTTATCCCAGATCTCTTTGCCCAACTCCATCGCCTTGCGCCGCTTCTCGTTGGTCCACGCCCGCACGCGACTCTGCGCCTTGTGCGTGACGACGAACTTCATCCAGTCCGGGTTCGGCGTCTGCTTTTTGCTCGTGATGATCTCGACCTGATCGCCACTCTGAAGCGTCGCCGAGAGCGGGACCATCTTTCCGTTGACCTTGGCACCGATGCAGTGAAAGCCGACCTCGGTGTGCACTTGGAAGGCGAAGTCGACCGGCGTGGCGTGGAGCGGAAGCGTAATCAGATGCCCCAGCGGTGTAAACGTGTGGATCTCGTTGTCATACAGATTGAGCCGTAAGTCGTCGACGAATCCCTGCGGCTGGTCTGCTTGAGGCGCTTCGAGCAGGTCACGCACCCAGCTCAGTGCCGAATCCAGATCAGGGTCCGCCCCGTCATCTTCGACGTTTTCTTTGTACCGCCAGTGTGCCGCCACTCCACGCTCGGCGATCTCGTGCATCCGCCGCGTCCGAATCTGCACTTCGAATGGCCGTCCACTCGGTCCGAACACCGTCGTGTGCAAACTCTGATAGCCGTTGCTCTTGGGACGCGTGACGTAGTCGTGGATGCGACTCGTGTTGGGCGTGTATAGATCAGTCACGATAGAGTAGACGCTCCAACAGGCGCGCCGCTCGTCTTCGCCCTGCTCCGTGTCGATGACGACTCGAATGGCGAGCAGATCGTATATCTCGTCGAGGGTCTTGCTCTGCCGCTGCATCTTGCCCCAGATCGAGTAGATGTGCTTGGGGCGCCCATAGATCTCGAACTGAATGCCTGCCTCACGCAACCGCTCCTTGAACGGTTCAATGAATGAGGCAACCAAGCGCTCACGCTCGTCTCGCGTCGCCTTGAGTTCGTTGACGATATCGTAGTACGCATCCGGCTCGAGTGCTCGAAGGGAGAGGTCTTCCAACTCGTTCTTGACCCGGAAGAGGCCGAATCGGTGCGCCAGCGGTGCGTACAAGTCGAGGGTCTCGCGGGCGATTTTCTGCTGCTTCCCCTCTCGCAATGCCTCGAGCGTCCGCATGTTGTGCAGCCGGTCAGCGAACTTGACCAGGATCACCCGAACGTCGCTCGCCATCGACAAGACCAACTTGCGCACGTTCTCGGCGTTGCCGATGCTCCGGCTCTCGAACACCCCACTAATCTTTGTCAGTCCGTCGACGAGCGAGCGCATCGTTGGACCAAACTCACTCCGAATCACATCGAGATCGACTTCGGTATCCTCGACCACATCATGCAGTAGCGCTGCCGCCACACTCGTGCTGTCCAGGGGAATCTCCTCGACCAGAATCGTGGCCACATCCAGTGGATGCACGATGTACGGCTCGCCCGACGCGCGCTTGTGGTTGCGGTGCGCCCACCGCGCCAGCCGAAACGCCTTCTCGACTAGCGGACGATCGAATCCCTTGAGGTTTTTCTCGCACGCCGCGAACAGCCGATCCACCCGCTCCTGCACGCGCGGATCGCTGATGTGGAGGTCGTCGGATTCGGCATACGGCACACTCATACCGATCCAACGCTGCCCCGACGACGCGGCTCCCTCTACG
>CAXBBB010000286.1:0-4287 GCA_963973615.1 uncultured Rhodothermales bacterium
CGGCGATCCTCTACGCGGGACAGTCCGAGCCGCTGGGGTTGCTGCACGACTTTGTGGCTCCGGCGTGGGCAACGCTGTTCGTACTCCGGTACCTGACGCAGTCGGGGCTGGCCGGGAGCCTGGCGCCGTACCTTATGCTGCCCATCGACCGGCGCGGGCTCGTGCAGAGAATGACGGCGCTCGACCTCCTCAACCTGCACACTGGGTTACCAATGTTGTTCGTCGGCGCCTTCGCGATCTCGACTTTAGCGGGGCCGTTCGGGGCTGGGACGGCGACGGTCTGGGCGACACTCCTGCTGCTGTCGCTCGTCTGCGCCGACCTTCTGTGTCGATGGCTGCGGCTGCGTCCGTGGCGCTTTGCCGAAGTGCGGTGGGCGCTCATTGGCGTCGGAGCCGTGATCGCACTCGACTTGCTGACGACGCAGTATCTGCCCACCCTCGTGCGCATCCAACTCGATGCGACCCTCTTCGGCAGCGTGGCGCCGCTGGCAGGGCTGACAGTCGCCACCCTTCTCCTCTTCCGCGCCGTGACGTACGGGCAGTATCACGCTCTGCTGCATCCCGAAGCCACGCGGCCGCGCGCGCTGTCGCTAGGTCGATTCGTAGCGGGACGCCCAGTTCGGTCGGCATTGCGATTAGAGTTGCTGCTCGTGATCCGGCATCGACGGACGCGCCAACTGGTGCTATCATCGCTGGCGTTTGCGTTCGTGTATCCGCTGATTTTGGGAGGCAGCGAAAGCATCGGCTTAGGTTTTGCCATGGGCTTCCTCGCGTCAGGCGTCGTCGCGTTCAACTACGGACCGTTGATGTTCGGCTGGGAAGGACGCTCGTTCGACGGGCTGCTCGTCCGCCCCACCTTGTTGCGCGATCTGCTAGCCGCAAAAGTAGCGCTGCTGGGGCTGAGCGTTGTAGGTGTCGTGCTCGTAGCAACGCCACTTTTTTGGCTGCTGCGGCCTCATCTCGTCTTTCCGACGCTGGCGGCTGGATTGTACGTGCTGGGAATCGGAATCCCACTAACGGTCGGCGTCGCCACGACGAACCGGACGGCGCTCGACCTGAGCGGGAGCATGCTGTTCAACTATCAGGGAATCACAGGGAAGCAGATGGTAGGCGGCGTGATCATCGGGCTTCCGGCGTTCGGGGTCGTGATCGTGTGGAAGACAGCAGGACTCTGGATCGTAGCCGGGCTGGGGGTGCTTGGCCTTATGCTGATGCCCCTAACGCTGCGCCTTTTGACGCGGCGCTTCGCCAGGGTGCGGCACCAGATGGCGGCCTCGTTTCGGGCCACCGTGTAGCACATGCGTGGCGTAGCTTGGGCTGATGGACATTCAGATCGAAGCGCTGCGCAAAGCCTACGGACCGTTCAATCTCTCGATTCCTGCGCTCGACATCCCGACCGGGCAGTGCGTGGGCATTGTCGGTAACAACGGCGCAGGCAAGACGACGCTGCTGCGCTGCCTGCTCGACCTGACCGAACCTGATAGCGGACACATCCGAATCGGAAGCCAAACCGTTGGACGCGACGACGGTTGGAAGCGTGAAGTCGGCGCGTTCCTCGACAGCCGATTTCTGTTCGACTTCTTGCGCCCCGCCGAATACTTCCGCTACGTAGGCAGCCTGTACGGACGTTCGTCTGAAGAGGTCGACACACTCGTAGGATTCTACGGCGCTCTGCTTGGCCCCGACCTTACCGCTGGTCACGCGCCGCTCATCCGCGACCTGTCGACCGGAAACGCACGCAAAGTCGGACTGATTGGTGCGCTGCTGGTTGGGCCGAGCGTAATCGTGCTCGACGAGCCGTTCGCGACGCTTGACCCGCGCGCTCAACTGCGCCTCCGCGATGTGCTGCTGCAACAGACGCGCGACCTGGGCACTACGCTGCTCCTGTCGTCGCACAACCTGCTGCACGTTGCTGAGATTTGTGATCGAATCCTGGTGATCGACAACGGTCGCGTCGCCCGCGACTTCGCCCCAGATTCGGCGAGCCTGAGCGATCTGGAAGCCTTCTTTGGCGATGAATCATCAACCGAAGGCACCGAATCGCGCGACGTGGTGTGAAGCAGACGGGAACGCAGCGCTGCAACGCCTTACCTTCTAGGCTGTCCCTTTCCCATCGACACCGTCCCCCTTGGCAACGATCTCACAAGAAGAACGCGGCACCTGGAATTCCAAACTCGGCTTCGTGCTCGCCGCGTCAGGCTCAGCGATTGGACTGGGCAACATCGTCTTCTTCGCCTCAAACGCGTATCAGTACGGTGGCGGCGCGTTTTACCTACCCTACTTCGTGGCCCTGTTCGCGCTGGGCATCCCGGTCATGATCGTCGAGTTCGGGCTGGGCGCGTCGACGCGTAGAGCACTACCTCAGGCGCTGTCGGCGGTAGCGGGCAAACGAGGCGAGTTCGTCGGCTGGTGGAGTTTGTCGTGCGCGCTGCTGATCACGATGTACTACATCGCGATTCTGGGCTGGGCGCTCGGCATGATGGTCGGTGCGTTGGGCGGTCTGTTCGAGCCGGGAGCCACGGCTCCGTTTGCTCCCTTTTTGGAGCCGAGCGCAGGTGTCAGTTCGACCGTCTATTTCTTCGACCTGATCGCCACCTACTGGCCGATGCTAGCCGTCCTCGTCATCTGGGCGCTCAACGGGATGATCTTGATCAAAGGCACGGCGACGATCGAGAAGGCCGTACGCATTTTCGTGCCGCTGATGTGGCTGTTCATGATCGGACTGATCGTGCTCGCCCTCACGCGCGACGGCGGATTGGACGGCGTACTCTACCTCTTCACGCCCGACTTCGCAGGCGTCAGCGACCCGGCGGTCTGGAAGGGCGCGTTCGCACAGATGTTCTTCTCGCTCTCGTTGGGCTTGGGCACCATGACCGCCTACGCAAGCTATCTGCCTAAGCGCTCGGATGTCGTCAACAACTCCCTGCTGGTGTCGTTCATGAACTGCGGCTTTGAGTTTCTGGCGGGCGTTGCCATCTTCGGATTGCTGTTCGCGTTCGCTCTCAATCCGGTCGGGGGAACGCTCTCGCTGAGCTTCTTCGTCATTCCGCAGGGCATCGCTGAGTTCGGCGCGCTCGCCAAGGTGCTCGGTTTCGCGTTCTTCTTCCTGATGGTCGTCGCCGGTCTCACGTCGAGCATTTCGCTGATCGAAGGCCCCGCCGCCGCGCTGCGCGACAAGCTGGGCATCTCCCGGGCCGCCGCGCTTGCCATCGTATTCGTCCCCGGAGCACTGGGGTCGCTGGCGTACACGCTACCCACGATCGTCGACCCTGGACTGGCTGCCAACGGCACGCTCGGCCTATCGCTGCTCGACATGATGGACCACTGGGTGTTCAACTACAGCCTGCTGACTGTCGGCTTCCTGGAAGTGATTTTCGTCGGATGGGTGTTGGGCGCAAGCAAACTGCGCCGCGCCGTCAACCTGCACACTCGGATTCCGCTGGGACCGTGGTTCGATGTCGTACTCAAATATGTCGCGCCCGGACTGCTCGGCTTCGTGCTGATTTGGAGCCTGATCCAAGAGTTCGGCGGCGGACTCTACGCAGCGGGCAATCCGTTGGGCGGGTTCGACTGGCTGCCCGTCGCCGTCCCGCTCTTCTGGTTGATCTTTACGCTCGGAGGCGCCGCATACCTGACCTATGGACGCCCGACGCCACCTCCGCCGTCACCCTTCGACACGATGTCTGACGACGTCTCTGCTCTTTAACCCGATGCGATACTTTCTCCTCTTGATGATTGCACTCGCCGCGATCCCAAACGCACAGGCGCAGTTCATCGACGCGACCGTCGTCCCGGGCGGCGAGGTGCTGACTATTCCGGCGCCCGAAGGTGCGAGCGATACACTCGACGTGCTCTACCGTCCCGGCGCAACGGCTCTGGTTTCCGAAGAAGTCGTCATTCGCGACGCGGGCGCCCCTTCCTGGTCGTGGCAGCCGCAACGGGCGGGCGTCGTCCGGCTCACGTCGGGCACGCTAACACAAAACGTGTCAGTGCGCTACCAGTCGTTCCCCGTCGGCGGTATGATGGTGATGCTGATTGCTGGCCTTATTCTCTTTGGCGGCATGGTCGTGTCGCTACGCACGCTGATGCGCGACTGACAAAAACGGCTTTGGCGACATCATCGACTGACGAGCGCGGATCTTGGAGTTCTAAACTGGGCTTTGTGCTCGCTGCGTCGGGAGCTGCCATTGGGCTGGGCAACATCTGGCGGTTTCCCTACTCGGCCGGCGAAAATGGCGGCGGCGCATTCGTGCTGCTGTACCTCGTATTCGTCTTCGGCATCGGCGT
>CAXBBB010000287.1:0-4276 GCA_963973615.1 uncultured Rhodothermales bacterium
CATTCAGGCGCGCTGGTCGCCGCTGCCGAAACCGAAACTGGACCGCTCCCATGACTCACATCCTTACCGACATCGCGCAACTGGCGACGTGCCCCCCCGACGCATCCGATGCTGGTCTGATCGACCGCGCTGCGCTCGTTTGGGCCGATGGAGTTGTCGTGTGGGCGGGACCCGAAAGCGATCTACCGGCCCAGTTCGCCGATGCCGAGCGACTCTCCGCAAACGGTGGACTGGTCGTGCCAGGGCTAGTCGACTGTCACACACACCTCGTTCACGCGGGCGATCGTTCGGGAGAGTTTGTCGAACGCATTAAAGGAACGCCGTACCTCGACATCGCCCAGCGCGGCGGCGGGATTTTGTCTACGGTTCGAGCTACGCGCGCTGTGACGGACGACGAACTGCTGACGTCGGCTCGGAACCGGCTGGACGCGATGCTCCAGCAGGGCGTGACGACAGTCGAGGCGAAGAGTGGGTATGGGTTGACGCTAGCCGAAGAACTGCGCACGTTGCGCATCCACCGCCTGCTGGATGCGCAGGGGCCTCAGCGCATCGTGTCGACGCTGCTCGCCGCCCACACCGTCCCTCCCGAGTACGCCGATGACCGCGCCGGATATGTCCGTCTGATCGTCGAGGAGATCATCCCGCAGGCCGCCGCCGAGAGATTCGCGGCGTTCGTCGACGTGTTTGTCGAAACGGGCGCCTTCACTGCTGACGAAGCCCGGACGATCTTCGCCGCTGCTGCCGAGTACGGCCTGGGCGCCAAGCTGCATGCCGACCAGCTGAGCGACACAGGCGGGGGAGCACTAGCGGCCTCGGTGGGAGCAGCATCTGCGGATCACCTCGAGTACGTGTCGGACGAGAGCATCGCAGCGATGGTGAAGGGGGGCGTCATTGCCGTCAGCCTACCGATTGCAACGCTCGTATTAGGTCAGGAGCCGCTGCCTGCACGCCGATTGCTCGACGCGGGAGCACGTGTCGCCGTCGCCACCGACTTCAACCCCGGATCGGCACCGAGTGCGAGTTTGCCCTTGGCGATGTGGCTTGCCTGCACGCGGCAGCGGATGACGCCAGAGGAAGTGTTGCGCGGTGTGACAATCCACGGAGCACGAGCGCTGCGACTCGGCGGTATTGGCACCCTCGCACTCGGTGCTCCCGCCGACCTCGCCGTTTTCGATGCGCCTTCGCTTGATGCCTGGATGTCCGGCTGGCGCGCTGAACCTGCGAGGCGAACGGTAATCGCGGGCGAAACTGTTTGGGCACGATGAGCCATGATCCTCGCCTGGGCAACTGGCTGGCCGACGCTCCTCTCACTGGCGAAACACGCGTCGCTCTGCTCGGCTTTCCGTCTGACGAAGGCGTGCGTCGTAATGGTGGACGCGTCGGCGCAGCCGGAGCACCCGCCGCCATCCGCCGCGCGCTGTATCGCATGACGCCCGCCGCGCGCAACCCCGCGCCGTTTATCGAACTGCTCGCTCACACTGCCGACCTGGGCGACATTGAGGTGTCCGGCGATTTGGAAGCCGATCAGCAGCGTCTGGGCGACCGCGTAGGCGATCTGCTGGCGCGCGGCATCGTGCCGATCATCCTGGGCGGTGGGCACGAGACGGCATATGGGCACTTCCTGGGGTACGTGCGGACGGAGCAAGCCGTCCAAGCACTCAACTGGGATGCACACGCCGATGTCCGTCCGCTCGTCAATGGGCTGGGACACTCCGGTTCACCCTTCCGGCAGATGCTCGACCACCCGTCCGGTTTCTGCCAAGGATACTCGGTCGCCGGTCTACTCCCGTGGCGTGTCGCTTCGGAGCACGCTGATAGAGTACGCAAGTCGGGAGAGATCGTGTGGGCCGAAGACCTGACTACGGAGCGCGCCGAAGCGCTCGTCGCCGCACTGGATGAGCCGACATTCGCCTCGTTCGATCTCGACGCCATCGACAGTGCTCCAGGTGTGAGCGCTCCAGGTGTAGGCGGTTTGTCGTCTGCAGTCTGGCTCCGTGCTGCCGAAAGCTGTGGCCGAAGTACGCACGTGCGGTCTATTGATGTCGTTGAGTTGAACCCGGAGCACGATGTAGATGGGCGGAGCACGGTGTTGGCTGCGCTCACGGTCTGGCATGTGCTCCGGGGTCTTGCCTCCCGACTTTCTGTCGACTTCGAGACTACCGTAAGACGGTAAGCAACTGCACGTTCTGCCGCCCGTCTGCTGTGAGCCGGACGAGGTACAGTCCGTTGGGTAGTTCGTCCGTTGAGAAGGCAACCGAGTGAGAGCCAATTGAGGCCTCGCCCGTGCGCACAACACGAACGGTGCGGCCCAGCGCGTCAACAATTTCCAGGCGTACCGTCGTCGATGACGGCAGGGAATACGTCAGCGTTACGGCCCCCTGGGTGGGGTTCGGAGCGGCGCTCAAGGTCAAGGCTTCGGCGTCTGCTGGAGCGCTGACCTTCGTCTCTGTTTCGCGTGGTACTGTCACCGCGTGAACCGAGCGGCTTCCATCTGAGCCGTCATAGCTTCCGAACTCGATTACATAGATCACATTCCCAACCATCGCGGCGTCGACGGGGTGATCGAAGCCAGAAGCGACGAGGCGTGTCGATACGGTGTACGCCCCATTCGATTTATCTAGATCGAGCGCGATTAGGTCTTCGCTCGCGCCGTTCATCCGCCCCAGCAGTTCGTCGTCTACCCCATTGAAACTGACGACACATGCGCTGCCCTTCAGGCCGTCTGCAAGGACAGAGTCGGCGTCGAGGACCAATCCTAGGGGCGAGCGGTGCGAGGTAAAGGTGCCCAGCATCATATCAGTGTCGCTCGCGTCGGCAGGGATCTGGAGCAGTAGCACCGTCAGCCCTTCCTCACGGACACCGCCGTAGCTCTCGCCGTGGTCCGTGCGTGCGCCCAAGTTGAGGACGAGTGTGGACCCGTCGGGCGAGATGGCAAGGGCGTTGGCGCGATGATCGAAGAACGTTCGGGTTAGCAAATAGGGTGACGGACGAGGCAACCGTCGCCCAAGTCCATCCGCCCGCATTGGGCGTCCCTCGCCGGATGACGAACCGCGTCTGCGTGGTACCCACTTCTCCATTGCCGACGAGATAGAGCGACCCGTCCGGCCCGAATGTCTTGCCCACCGCTCGGGGCGTACCGTGGTCGGCATCCGTCAGTACAGAAACGAGAGCGAGTGTGCCGTCGCTATTGGCGTTGAGCTTGTAAATCGTACTGCTCGTCGTGGGAAACGCCGAACCGGCATTGCTCGTCGCCAAGACGTATAGCGACTGATCGGCAGGGTTCTGCGCGATGCGGATCGGACGCTGATCATCCGGCCGCGGAATCTGAGCGACGTTGCGGATCTCGACGCCTGCCCGTTCCGCGCGCGGTGGACGACAGTATGTTAGAAGGTGCGTGTCTGAAAAACAAATGCACTAGGACTGCGTCAGGTGTGTGCCGAAGAGCAATCCTACCCACTGTAAGTACCTCTACACTTCTCAGCGAGCGTTTTGCCGTCTGCTAGAAAGCGATCCATCAAGATGAATCGTCGCACCTCCTATCCTAATCAATCCGTGCGTCGCTCTGGCTTCTTGCGGTAGCTGTTGGCGTGCAGGTCCTCGCCCGCGCTGACTCGCTGCGCTGCGCGCCAGAATACGTAGCCGCACCCGAGCATTCCAGCGCCGACGAAGAGCGCGAGCGGAATCCAGTACGGAACCGCATCGCCGTATTTGCCGAACTGCCGCGCCTGTGCCGGATGCAGAATGACTTGGGCGCCTAGCCAGATCGCCGAGATCACACCCGTGATCGCAACGACGACGGCAGAGATGCGCAGCAGGCGAAGCGGTCGGCCGGTTTCCATCGTCAGGAGGTGAGGAGGTCAGCGGCCAAGTCGCGGACGGCGATGCCGCGTGCACGTAGGTGCGTTTTGGCATCAGCGACAGTGTGCTCCCGGAAGTGGAAGATCGAGGCGGCGAGGACGGCGTCGGCGCGGCCTTGCTGCAAGCCGTCCGCCAGGTGGTCGAGCGTACCGGCGCCGCCCGACGCGATCACGGGAATGGTGACGGCGTCGCTCAGGCGATTGAGTAGGGCGAGGTCGTATCCGGCCTTGGTACCGTCGCGGTCCATGCTGGTGACGAGCAACTCGCCCGCGCCTCGCCGTTCGGCCTCCATCGCCCATTCGAGCGCGTCGAGTCCGGTCGATTTGCGTCCGCCGTGGGTGAACACCTCCCACTTGCCGTCCGACACCTGCTTGGCGTCGATGGCGACGACGATGCACTGCGATCCAAACTCAGCCGC
>CAXBBB010000288.1:0-4268 GCA_963973615.1 uncultured Rhodothermales bacterium
GTACGGTCTCGATCATCTCGGTGCGGATGAAGCCCGGCGCGACTGCGTTGCACGTGATGCCGTAGCGGCCCAACTCGCGGGCCCACGTCTTGGTCATGCCGATCACGCCCGCTTTGGTGGCGACGTAGTTCGTCTGGCCGAAGTTGCCGTTGTGCGCCACCACGCTGGCCGCGTTGAGAATGCGTCCGGCGCCCGACGCCTTGAGCGGCTCAATGGCAGCCTGGGCTGCATTATAGACGCCTTTGAGGTTGACCGCGATGACCGAGTCGAACTGATCTTCGGTCATCTTGCGGAAGCTGGCGTCGCGCGTGATACCGGCGTTGTTGACCAGAATGTCCAGCCGCCCGAACGCCTCGACGGCTGCGTCGATCATGGCTTGAGCCTGGGCGCGGTCGGACACGTCGGCCCGGACGAAGCGCGCCCGGCCGCCGTCGGCCTCGATCCGAGCGGCAGCGGCCTCGCCGGTTTCCGTGTCGAGATCGGCGAGGACGACGGCGGCTCCGTCGCGGCTCATGCGCTGCGCAGTTGCGAGTCCGATGCCACGGGCACCACCGGTGATGAGGGCCACTTTGCCCTCCAAGAGTTGAGAAGTCATGCGTATCGAAGGCGGGCATAGCCGCCCGCTGAGAGGTACAAAAAGGGGCCGCCGCACCTGCATCCACTGAGGTGCGGCGGCGGCGGGCAGCCTAGAACTCGGCGCGTAGGCCAACGGAGAATAGGCGCCCGATGAACGGAGAGGCGGTAAACTCGCGGATCTCAGTGTCGAACAGGTTGGTCACCTGCGCCGACACCTGGAGGCGAGCGCCTAGCTGAGGCGCGTCGAACCGGTAGCCCGCGCCTAGGTCGACCTGAACGAAGCCGCCGAGCGGACCGTAGTTGAACGCGTCGGTCGAGCGGGCATCCTCGACGATCGGCGAGCCGCGATACGTCTGGCCGGGACGCGTCTTGCTGGCGATCTGGAATGACGAGAAGTAGTCGTACGCCTCGACCCAGCGCGTCAGGACGGATCCGAAGTAGCGGGGGCGGTTCAGGTTGACGGCAAACGAGCCCTTGTTCTCCGGCGAGTTGACCAGGTGGTCGAACTCGTTTACGACACCGTCGCCGTTGAAGTCGTTTTTCTCGAGGTCGGTCTCGTCGAACGTGATGCCGAAGTGCGAGTAGTTGAGCGTCGCCGTGAGCCCGTCCGCGATCACGCCCGTCAGCCCGATGTCGGCGCCGTAGGTGTTGAACTCACCGAAGTTGACGTACGTCGCCACGAGTCCGCCGTAGATGCCGTAGGCGGCCTGTACGTCTTGAATCGGCGTGTCGCCGCGCTGCGTGGCCACGCCAATGACGGTGACCGGGCTGAGGAAATTCTCCGACTGGTTGTAGTACGCATTGACGTCGAGGAAGAGGCGATTGCGGATGATCTGGCCCTTGAAGCCGGTCTCGTACGTGATCAACTCCTCAACCTCCTGGGGCGCCACTTCGCGCGTGCCGCCCTGACCGTCGAGCACGGTGAAGCCTTCGGCATTGCCCAGGATTAGGCCACCGAACAGGTTGCCGTACATGTTCAAAATGGTCGGTGCGGCGATGCCTCGGCCTGCCGTAACGCGAAATGTGCCGAACGGAGCGCGGTAGAGCAGGGCGCCTTTGGGGAGCACGTGCGTGCCGTAGACGTCGTGGTTGTCCACGCGCAGCGCGCCGACGGCGCGGAAGCCTGCTGGAAGCTCGGCTTCGATCTGGGCATATCCGCCTAGTTGGTCGATCTCGATCGGAGCGTCGCCGCCGCCGTCGATCAGGTACGTGCCCTCGCTGTTGGCCACGTCCCGCTGCCACTGCACGCCGGTCACCAAGCTGACGGGGCCGAACGTGTTGTGGTACTGTCCTTCGGCGTTGTAGCGGTGCGAGTCGTCGGCAAAGACGGCTCCTCCCGAGAGCGAGGCCGTGTCGGCGATGGCGCTCGCCTGGCTGGCTGGCATGCCTCCGCGTACGAGCGCATCGAGCGTGCGATAGTAGCCCTTGGTGCGGTCGTCGATAGAGTAGGTATCGTCGGTCTTGGAGAGCGTCGTGTAGGCCTGGGCGAACCAGTTGGCCGAGACGTAGCGCGCCTGCAGCACGTGGACCCGCCAATCCTTGATCTGGTTGCGGCCGACGTTGGTGGGCGAGAGGTAGGTCGAGTTGGAACCGGCGTACGTCAGGATGAAGTCGTGGCCCAACTTGGGCGTGAAGTAGAGCGACGCGTCGCCCTTGAGAAACTCGATATCGCGGTCGAGCGCGTACTCGTCGTAGCCTTCCGTCCCCGGAACGCCGTCGCGGTTGATGTAGACCGAGTCGACGTACTGGTACTCCTCGGCCGTCGAGTACGACAGGTTGGCCTTAAACGCGATCTTGTCGTTGACAACCTGGGCGTGCCGAATGCCGCCACTCAGAAGGCTCTGCGACCCGCCCTGAAACCCGACGACCGTGCCCTGGCTCGTGCGTGGGTCTTTGGTAATGATGTTGACGAGTCCGTTGTGCGCGTTAGGGCCGAAGAGCGCTCCGTTAGGGCCGAGAACGACTTCTTGCCGCTCGATGTCTTCGGTCGAAACCGGCGAGAGCGGCCCGAACGGAAGGCCCGTTGCCACGAGCGTCGAGTAGCGTCCGTCGATGACCTGGAGGTTTTTTGAGTTGAAGTTGGAGTTGAAGCCGCGTACGTTGAAACCCGTCACTGCCACGCCCGAGCGGACAAAGTCGATGCCTTTCTGCCGAGCCAATAGTTCGCCCGGCGTAAACGTGGGAATGTTGACCAGATCGGCGGCTGTAATGCCCTCGATCGTTGCCGGGGTATCGGTCAGCTTCTCGGGCCGCAGCGTGCCGGAGACGACGATCTCCTCACCTGCGAAGATGGTTTCGGAAAGGATAAACGGCTGATCGGTCGTGCTTCCCGCTCGCACGACTACATCAGCCCGGCTGTCCTGGTAGCCGATGAACGAGGCCACGAGCGTGTAGCTACCCGGCGTGACGTCTGCAATTCGGTAGCGTCCGTCGAGGCCGGCGGCACCGCCTTGCGTCGTGTTCTCGATGCGGACGCTCGCGCCCGGAAGCGGGGAGCCGTCGCCATCGGTGATGAGGCCGGTGATGGTGCCAACCTGCGCCGAAGCGGGCAGGGCGCAAAGCCAGAGGAGGAGTAGAAGACGCTTCATAGCGGGTAGGGGGTGAGGCGAGAGAGAGGGACGGGGACAGGGTCAGCGCTTAGAAAGCCGCTCGCTCTCCCACCGCTCGGAGAACGAGGCGTAGAAGCCTTCCATCAGGGAGTAAAACGACAACATGTGCTCGAGATGGGGGACCGCGGCCTGGTTCGCCTCGTCGCTTCCGCTGGTGAACTCGCGCAGGAATTGCTCGGCTGTGCGCCGATTCTTGCGTACGATGGCCATGTTGTGCTTGAAGTTGTTAAAGAAGATGTCCGGATGAGCGACGTAGTAGTCGCGTCGGTTGACTGGTCCGTTCACCTTGCGCAGCACGCCGATCTCGGCGAGCGCCCGAGCCGCAGTAGAAACCGGTCCCTTGGATCGGCCCAGCAGCGTTGCGATCTCGTCCAACGAGAGCGCCTCCGACCGCGTGAGTAGTAAGCCGGTGATAAGACCCTTGACGCGTTCGAGTCCATAGGACTCGTATATCGACCCAAATTCTTCTATGAGGTCGCGCTGGAGATTAGTTACGTGATCCACGAACGTTTGAAATATTGAGAACGTTGGGAATGTAAATTGATGACGGATGTTGTGTCAAGGATGTGGCAAGGAAATCGTAGCGCTTCCGAGTCGGCGGCCTCATCTCCACGCCCAATCCGCCTAGTTAGAAGCTATCTCGCACTCAGATAAGGCGCACTCTTAGAAACGAGCGTGCGGTATCGTCGTTGGCCGAGCAGCATTTTCTGACCACCATGTCTGTCTCGCTCAAAACCGTCGGCGAAGGCCGATCCGCACGCTATCTGTCGCTTGGTGCCGTGCTGCTCGGCTCCAGCGGCGCTGCGTTACTCGCCGGCTGTGGTGACGAACCGCCGCCGTCTAGTGACTGGAACGCAGGCGCTACCGAGCAGGCCGCTCAGATGCAGGGCGTCACCGTCGTCATCCGCGAAACCGCCGACGGGTTCGTGATCGACGACGAGCAGATTACCGAGGGGCCGAGCAAGACCGTCATCTTCTACCTCGACGGTCGGACGGAGACGCTGACCGATCCCGAGCAGTTCGCGTCTAAACTCCCCGCTCAGCCTCCGCAGCAGGTCCGGCAGAGCGGTTTCGGGCTGGGCG
>CAXBBB010000289.1:0-4266 GCA_963973615.1 uncultured Rhodothermales bacterium
ACCTCACTCCCTGGATCAGCATATCGAACGGCGCGCGCTGCCAGATACTCCTCGTACAATGCTCGGTAGCGCTGACCGCTCGCGTCCGTGCTGTCCCTGGCCTCGTCCATGCGCTCCTGAACGTCGTCTAACCTGCGCGATAGACTGTCGGCTTGGCTCAGGTACCGGGCGGACTCCTCGCGAAACACCTGAGAACGCGCCTTGTGATCGTCGACCGACTGCTGTAGCGAGGCGATGCGCTTGCTCTGGTTCAGCGTAAAGAGCGAGAGTCCGGCCACGATCAGTGCGGCGAGGCCTAGGACGAGTGCGAGCAGGCGACTCATAGCGACGGGAGGCTTGGTGAGGGGAGGTCTGTCGGAAGAAATGCTCCCACCTGCTCTGGGTGCAACCGGAGACCTCTTCCGTGCGCGCGCCTCGTCGAAGCAGAGTATGCCGCTTGCCCTCACCCGCCACCGAGTCAGTGACCGATCTCGACCAGCAGTTCCTCTCTCAGCAACCGAAGCGCAGCTAGAAGCGAGTCTGACCGCACTTCCCGAACCCAAAGGCGCCCCATCTGGACCTCTTCCGCATATGTCTGCTCCCCCTGTCGAAACAGCCGAGCCGCTTCGGCACCATCACACGTGGCGGCGTAGGAGTTCGTCATCTCCCATTGAGATACGAGCAGAACGCCGGGCTGTCGCTAGGCGCAGCGCCCAAATAGGCCAGCGCTTCGTCGTACCGCGCGACAAGGATGCACTCTTGATACCAGAGTGTGCTGAGCACAGCCTGCAAGTTTCCAGCACGTTCGATCACGCTCTCGTACCCACCGCTGAAGATGCGGTTGTAGATCATATCGCCTACCCGATCGGTCGAAGCGGCGTAGCGCTGTTGTTCTTCGTAGACCCGCCCGAGTACCAACGCATCGTCGTAGGAAAAGTCGGAAATCGCTCCCGTAGTCGCCGCAGCCTCCCAAGCGGTTTCGAGTGGAGACGCCGGAGCGACGAAGCCCCTTTCGAACATAGCCACGCGAGGCACCGAATCGGCTAAAACGCGCAGCGAGTCGGCAAGGCGAAAGTGATACTGGGCAGCGCTGATCACGTCTGCCCGATTCACCACCAGTTCCTCCTGGATGCTGTCGCGTGCCGTCTGAGCCGCTTTCTGATCGCCTCGACCCTGAAACCAGGCATTGGCCCCAAGCGCAAGCACTACGCCTAACACGACGAAAAACGCCTCGAGCAGCAGCGACTGCCAGTGTATGTGCCGGTCGGTCATCAGATAGGGAGTAAACACTCGAAGGTAAGCCGACAACGCAAAGCGGCGCGCCCAGCCGAAGCCGAGCGCGCCGCTCCGTTTATTGCCGAAGCGCCGAGTCACTTGGTACGACCCTCATCTCGTCAACTCGGCCTAGCTGTTGAAAACGGCCGATTTCGAATTACATCGCGATCTTGCATCAGCGATGTGTATCCGTTCCAAGCTGCTTCTGGCAAAGCGAGCACGCGCTCTGCTGTATCCATTGGAGATTCAGGAGCGAACCGGCAGTGGAGGACACACGGCGGCGGCTCGGCCTGTTCGCCAAAGATCAGTGCTCCGAAATCACGGTCGAATGTGAGAAGCGTAGCCTCCGTCTGCACAGCTTTCCGAAGCACCTCAACGTCGAGTAAACCAGAGGCGACTTCCGCGATAGCGTCCACCTGATACCCCTGATCACGCAGCGCGTTGATTGAAGGAAGAGGCACGTTTTCGTCGGCGAGGATTCGCCTCATGCTGCCGGTCGGAGATACGTCTCGTCTTGCAATGCATCGGCAGCATAGGCGAACACGGCACGCAATTGCTCCGGTGTCAAGTGCGGATAGGATTCGAGCACCTGTTCGACGGTCCAGCCCTGACCGAACAACCCAAGAAGGAAGTCGGCTCGCATACGCGTCCCACGGATCACCAAGTGTCCGCCCGCGACGCCGGGTGCGCTGTGAAGGTGTTCGTTCCAGTCCATGCACACGCAACGGAGAAGACGATTGAATGGGTCCGATCTCGTTCATGGCGCAAAGATGCACTTTTGAGACGCTCACCCCAATGCTCCCCTACTCAACACGAAGCGGCGCACCCAGCCGAAGCCGAGCGCGCCGCTCTTTTTTGCCACATCACCAGCAAAAAGGGGTGTTCAGAGCTGCATTAGCCGCAGCCTGAGGACGTGCCGCAAGCCGTGCAGACGTAGCAGGCGCCGCTGCGGACCGTGATTGAGCCGCAGTTGGAGCAGGGCGGGCTGTCTTCCTGGTTCTGGTAGGTCGACGTAGCCTTCTGCTCGCGCGCCATGAACTGCTCGACCGTTCCGCCGACCAGAGGCTCGACGGGCTGCGTCGCCTCAACGTTCAGGCTGAACAGGTTGGCCTGCTCTTCGTCCTGTGCGGGGCCGCTGCGCTGCACGATCTGCGCAACGGCCTCAGTAGGGTTTACAGATGCCTCCTCTTGCTCGGTCTCCTTGCCCAAGAACTTGCCGCCCAAGTAGCGGAAGATGTAGTCCATCAGGCTCTTGGCAATCGGAATCTGCTTGTTGTTGGTAAAGCCCGACGGCTCAAACCGCATGTGGCTGAACTTCTGGACCAGGTCTTCGAGCGGCACGCCGTACTGCAGCGCCAGCGAGATGCTCGTCGCAAACGCGTCCATCAGACCCGAAATCGTCGATCCCTGCTTGGCCATCGTGATAAAGATCTCTCCGGGCATCTTGGTCTCCGGGTAGAGACCGATGTGGAGGTAGCCTTCGTGTCCGGCAATCGAGAACTTGTGTGTGACCGATGGGCGCTCGTCGGGCAGGCGCTTGCGGATGGGCTTGAAGACGACTTTCTCGACGATGCGCTCGGCGATCTCTTGCGCCGTCTCGTCGGACAGCGTCGGCAGTTCGCGGGCCATGCCATCGCCAGACGACGATTCCGCCTCTGCGACACTGGTGTCCTTGTTCTTCGTGTTGCCACCCTCCTTGGTCGAGAGCGGCTGGCTGCGCTTGCTGTTCTCGCGGTAGATGGCGACGGCCTTGAGGCCTTGCTTCCAGCCCTCGGTGTAGGCTTCGGCGATATCGCCCGGCGTGGCCGATTCGGGAAGGTTGACCGTCTTGCTGATCGCGCCCGAGATGAACGGCTGGCAGGCAGCCATCATCTGGATGTGGCCCATATAGCCGATGGCGCGCGTACCGTTGTAGGGCTTGAACGCGCAGTCGAACACGGCGAGGTGCTCGTCTTTGAGTCCTGGAGCGCCCTCGATGGTGTCGTGCTCGTCGATGTACGTGCGGATCGCCTCGGCGTCGGCTTTGGTGTAGCCCAGCGATGCGAGCGCTTCGGGGACCGTGTTGTTGACGATTTTGAGCATGCCTTCGCCTTTTCCGGCGAGCAGCTTGTACTTGACCAGCGCGATGTCCGGCTCGATGCCGGTCGTGTCGCAGTCCATCATGAACGCGATGGTGCCGGTCGGCGCTAGGACCGTCGCCTGGGCGTTGCGGTAGCCGTAGGTCTCTCCCAGTTCGACCATGCGATCCGCCGATTCCTGAGCGGCCGTGCGCAAGTAGTCCGGGCAGGTCGCGCCGATATCGGCGACGGCGTCTCGGTGCATCCGCATGACGTTGAGCATCGGCTCCTCGTTGCCCTTGTAGCCGGGGAATGGACCGATCTTCTTATTCGCGGCGATCTCAGCACTCCGCGCATAGGCCTCGCTGTGCTCGATCGCCATCAGCGCGGCGGCGACGCTGCGGCCTTCGTCGCTGTCGTACGGCAGTCCCATCGACATCAGCAAAGCGCCCAGGTTGGCGAAGCCCAATCCGAGCGGACGGTACTTATGACTGTTCTCGGCAACCTTGGCCGACGGATAACCGGCCGAGTCGACCAGGATCTCCATCGCCGTGATGTAAATGCGGGCAGCGGCGCGGTAGCGCTCCACGTCGACCGTGCCGTCGGCGTTCTGGAATTTGCGCAGGTTGAGGCTGGCGAGGTTACACGCCGAGTCGTCCAAGAACATGTACTCCGAGCACGGATTCGACGAGTTGATCTCGCCGCTGTTCTTGCACGTGTGCCATTTCTGGATCGTGTCCTCGTACTGCACGCCTGGATCTCCGCACAGGTGCGTGCCCTCGGCGATGCCGTCCAGGATCATCTGCCCGTCGACTTCCAAGACCGTCGACCCGTCGGTGACCGAACGCAGCGCGTAGGGCGTGCCGTTTTCGACCGCCTCGAAGAGCGCGTCTTCCAGCCGGACGCTCTGGTTCACGTTCTGGAATGCTACCGATCCGTAGGCCGGACCGTTGAA
>CAXBBB010000290.1:0-4244 GCA_963973615.1 uncultured Rhodothermales bacterium
CAGGTCGGTCGTGAACGAGCCGTTCCAGTCCGGGTTGGGGTCGCCTGTGATAATGCGAAGGTTGCTGCCGGTTGGCTGGCCGTTCGCATCACGCTGCGGGGTGATCGTCGATGGATCGTTGACGTCCTGCGTTCCGCGTTCGCGCTGGGGTAGGCCGTTGGCGTCAAGCAGCAGGCTGCCATCCTCGTTGCGGGCGGCGGCGAACCAGTAGAACACGCCGAGCGGCTGGCCTTCGATAGCCCACTGAGCGCCGAAGTTGCCGTCGCCGATGCCGAACGCGTCGCCGATGCCGTCGCCGTCGCCGTCGTTGAGGCGCGTGACCTCGTTTCGGTTGGTCGAGAACAGGATGGTCGCGTTGAGGTCGAAATCGCGCTGCTGCACGATCGCGGCGCGGATCGACAGCTCGAGGCCCCGGTTGGTCAACTCGCCGACGTTCTCGATGCGCGTCTGCGCGCCCGTCGACGGGGCAAGCGTGCGCTGGAGCAGCAGGTCGTCGATGACCTGGTTGTAGTACGTGAACTCGACGCCCAGCCGCCCAGCGAGCAGCGACAGGTCGGTGCCGACCTCGAACTCGGTCTGGCGCTCAGGCTTGATGAACTCGTTGCCCAGCGCCGTCGACGGGATCACGGCGGTGCGTCCGTTGAACGAAGTTGGGATGTAGTTGGTAAACCGCTCGTAGGCTCCGATGCCCGTCAGGTTACCAGCCTGTCCGAACGAAGCACGCAGCTTGAGGAAGCTCAGCGTCTTGCTGGCCGGATTCTCGATGGCGTTCCACGACGCGCTCACTTTGGGGTAGAACTGCAAGCGGTCGTCTTCGGCGAAGCGCGACGAGGCGTCGACGCGGCCAGCGGCGGTGAGGAAGACGCGGTCGTAGAGTCCAACGGTCTCTTGGATGAACGCGCCCGCGAGTGCCGTCTGGAAGCGTCCGTTACCTCCCGGAATGAGCGTGCCGCCGTCGAGCGTTTCGATACCGAGCGCGAGTTGGTTGGCGCTCGCCGTCAGGCTGCTGGCTTCTTCGTACTGGTACGTGCCGCCCACCGTCGTGACCGAGTTGATGTTGACGCCGAAGTCGGTGTCGTAGGCCACGGTAGCGTCGAGGTTGAGCAGCGTCCGGTTCTGGTCGCCGTACTGGGCGTTCCCATCGGGGCTGGCGGCGCTTCCAGGCGGTCGAAGGCCGCGCGCCTCCTGGGAGTACGTATCGATGCCGCCGACGAGCGACGTCGTCAGCCCCTGGAGCGGCGTCAGCACGAGATTGAGGCTCGTCGTGACGCGCGATACGTCCTGCGAAAACTTGTAGCGCTCGACGATCTCGAGGGGGTTACCCGACAGGCCCAGGCGCGGGTATTCACCCAGTTCGTTCGGCTCAGGGCTTTGCGTGTTGGGCAAGAACTGGAGCGACGTGACGGCTCCGTCGAGGAACCCCTGACCGCCCGACGGGACGTCGTTCGAGCGCGAGCGGCTCACGCCAACCGTGGCACGGGCAAAGGCCCAGTCGGTCAGTTGCTGGCCCAGGTTGAGGCGCAGCGTACCTCGCTGGAAGCCCGAGTTGCGCACGATGCCCTCGTTATCGAGGTAGGACCCCGAGATGAAATAGGTCGTCGTGTTCGCTCCGCCCGAAACCGAGACGTAATGCTCCTGACCGAATGCCGTGTCGAAGATGTTGTCCTGGTAGTCAAACCGCTGGACCGCGACGCGATCTCTGTTGGTCGGGTCGGTAGGACTCACCCAGTCGAAAGGCGTCTCGTTTTGGCGAACGGTTTCGCGCACTTCGCTCACCGACGTGCGGGCTTCATAGGTAATGCGCGGCACGCCGTTTTGACCACGCTTGGTAAAGATCTGCACGACGCCGTTCGATGCGCGCGAGCCGTAGACGGCAGCAGCAGCTGCGCCCTTGATGACCTCGATGCGCTCGATATCGTTTGGGTTGATGTCGACGAGTCGGTTTTGTACGCCACCGTTGCCGACGCCGACGAGTTCGTTCGACGAGTTGTCGACGATGACGCCATCGATGATGTAGAGCGGTTTGGCCCCGGAGTTGATCGTCGACGAGCCGCGGAGCACGACCGAGATGCCGCCCGCCGGACTACCCGACGTTTGCCGAATCTGCGCGCCGGTAATCTTGCCGGACAGCGCCGCCGTGATGTCGGTGGCGCCCGAGTTTGCGATTGGTGCTGCGTCGACGACCGAGACCGCAGTACCCAGCCGTCGCCGTTCCTCGACTACGCCCGTACCTGTGACGACCACGTCGTCGAGGCCGAGCACGTCAGGTCCCATCTGCACGTCTTGCGTGACAGTCCCGCTGCTCTGGCTCATCGTGACGCGCTCGGTGCGATAGCCGACGAAGCGGTAGACGACGACGAAAGGTGCTTCGCTGGTGGTGGCGAAGGAGTAGAATCCGTCCAGGTTGGTGACGGTACCGTCCGTCGTTCCGTCAACGACCACGTTGACGCCGGGAAGTGGAAAGCCGCTCTCATCGGTGACAGCCCCTTCTATGGTGACTTGGGCCACTGAGGGAGCGACTGCGAGGAGAAGCAGTGCGGCTAGGAGTGATCCGCTACGAAAAAATCGAGACATGAACGAGGGGGTGGGAAACGAAAAGCGCCGTGTGGTGATGCCGCAAGAGGCCTGTTGTGTCCTCGGCGTACCAGGACTTTTGGAAAGTAGTCTCTCCGATGAGCTCTCACCAACGGCACCAGTGCTCGAACGGAAGCGCTACCGACCCAATAGTTTGAATCGTGCTCTGAACGGTACGATCTGGATTTCTTACCCTGTCGTAAGTATAAGAGAAAGCGGACGTTGCGTCTCGGGGTGCAGTAGCTCGCCGAGACGCTTGAGGGTCAGCCCAGACCCGATGAGCGAATCGATCCACGACTCCAGCGTGTGGAAGTACCACGGCATTGCCGACGGGTACGAGCCACCGAACGCATCGAACGTTTCCTCCCGCCAACCGTCGCGATATGCCACCGATGCATCGCTGTGTGGGTGGACCGTCTGAATCACGAGGCAGCCCCCGTGAGACAGGGTCGTTGCGAGCGCTCGTAGCAGGGGTGTGACGTGCTCGCCAAGTAGGGCAAAGTTGCACACGATCACTTCGAACGGACCCCCGAGTGCGTCAGGATCAGCGATGGCATCGTCGTACGTTTTCATCACGAATCGAGCGCCACCTGTTGCCTGTGCTGCTCGAATAAGCCCTTCGCTGCCATCGAAAGCAGTCACGTCGTACCCGTCCGATCCGAGTGCGCGAGCGAGCCAGCCCTCGCCACACCCTACGTCGAGCACGCGCGCAGGAGGAGGGGTGCAGGCACGGACGGCAGCACAGATCGCGTCGTCTGTCCCCGCACGTCGGCTTGCGATGGCGCTCGACCGCACGCTGTCGGTCCATGCTTCGGCGTTTGCGTTCCAACTCTCGTACAGACGCCGTTCGTTGTGTTCGGGCATGGGCAGTTGGCGGTGCGAAGAGAGGTGAAGGTTCGACGCTCGGAACGCGCGTGGAGTATCCCTAACTTAGTCGTTCTACCCCGTTCCCGGTTCGATTTACGTCTCGGCAGCGGACCTTTCCGATCTGCCTTTCGATCCGACGATGCCGCGCCCGCCGCCGCATCCAACCGGCGACGATGGCGGGCCTCATCGCCCGCGCCTGGCCACGGTACGCTACGTCGTACGCGCCACGCTCCGGCCACCCACGTTTCTACGTGACGACTTTTGATTCCCTCGGCCTGTCCGAGACCCTACTCCACGGCGTCCGCGCCGCCGGTTACGACACGCCCACGCCCATCCAGGCCCAGGCCATTCCCGCCGTCCTCGAAGGACGCGACATGGTCGGCTGCGCCCAGACCGGGACCGGCAAAACCGCAGCGTTCGTGCTGCCTATCCTCGACCGTTTGGCGCAAGCCGGTAAGCCCCAGGGCCGCCGCGAAGTGCGCGCCTTGGTCGTCACGCCGACGCGCGAGTTGGCTGTCCAGATCGAGGAGAATGTCCGGCTCTATGGCAAGAAGACCGGCCTGCGCAGCCTGACGATCCTGGGCGGCGTCGGCATGGGGCCGCAGACGAAAGCGCTCCGCCAGGGCGTCGACGTGCTCGTGGCAACGCCGGGCCGTCTGCTCGACCACCTGAATCAGGGCAACGTCCAGTTGGACAAGGTCGAGATCCTGACGCTCGACGAAGCCGACCGGATGCTCGATATGGGCTTTATCAACGACATCCGCAAGATCGTCCGCGCCGTTCCCAAGAAGCGGCAGACGCTG
>CAXBBB010000291.1:0-4225 GCA_963973615.1 uncultured Rhodothermales bacterium
CCATCCGCGATCCCGACGCGGACGCCGACATCGTTCGCCTTGGCTATATCAAAGGACTTCAGGTCGATGAAAGCCGAGTTGCATTCACCGTCGTCGCGCCGCGTCCGGATACGGCGTTCGCGCAGCAGGCAGCCGAAGCGTGCCGCCGCGTGATTCGCGAGAAGCTAGGATCGGACCTGACGGTCGACGTAGAGGTGGATTCGCCAGCCATCGGGTTAGGCGTCGACGTGTCGGCAGGGGGCAAGGCGGTCCAGACAAAGACGATTCCAGGCGTTCGGCATACCATCGCCGTGGCTTCTGGAAAAGGTGGCGTAGGCAAGAGCACCGTCGCTGTCAACCTGGCCGTCGCGCTGGCGCAGCAGGGCTACGCGGTCGGGTTGGTCGACACCGACATCTACGGCCCTTCGATCCCGACGATGTTCGGGATTCCCGACACGGAAAAGCCGCGCGTCGACGAGGATCGCAAGATTGTCCCGCTCGAACGGCTGGGCGTCAAGCTGCTGTCGATGGGCTTCCTGGTCGATCAAACCAAAGCCGTTATCTGGCGAGGACCGATGGTGTCGAGCGCCGTCCGTCAGTTCTTAGGCGACGCCAAGTGGGGCGAACTCGACTACTTGGTCCTTGACCTGCCGCCGGGAACAGGCGACATCCAACTGACCATCGTTCAGACGATTGCGCTGACCGGAGCCGTCGTCGTCTCGACGCCGCAGGAAGTAGCCCTGGCCGACGCGCGCAAGGGTATCGCGATGTTCGATAACGTCCACGTGCCGGTCTTGGGCATCGTCGAGAACATGGCCTACTTCACCCCGCCCGACCTGCCGGATCGCAAATACTACCTGTTCGGCGAAGGCGGTGCCAAGCGACTCGCCGAAGCACGCGGCCTGCCGTTCTTGGGACAGATTCCTATCGACCAAGACGTACGCGAAGGGGGAGATGCCGGAACGCCTGTCATCGTGCGCGAGCCGGATAGCGTTGTAGCCCAAGCGTTTCGGCACGTTGCTCGGTCGACTGTCGCGAGCGTCGACATCCGCGTCGCCGAGCAACCACCGACGCTTGCGACGGAAATCCTCTATCGCTAGGGCACCTCGCCGCCGCGCCGCCGTATCTCACCTGAGTAACCGAACCGTCATGACCGAAACGCCCGCCCTCCACCAGGACCCCGCCGTCCGCCGCCAGATCGAAGAGTCACTGGACAGCATCCGCCCCTACTTGATGGCCGACGGCGGCAGCGTCCGCCTGCTCGACGTTACCGAAGACATGGTCGTCGAACTCGAACTGCTCGGCGCCTGCGGAAGCTGCCCCATGTCGACGATGACGCTGCGCGCGGGCATCGAACAGGCGCTCAAACGCAGTGTCCCGCAGATCACGCGCGTCGAGGCGGTTAACGCCGTAGCCTGAACTGTGTCATCGCGAGGCCGCAGGCCGTGGCGATCTCGAGAGGTTGCCGCACCGATGACGACTGCCACGTCGCGCTGCTCCTCGCAGTGACAGCTAGAATGAAAAGAGGCTCGCTCCTTTCCGGGGAGCGAGCCTCTCGTTTTGTGGCGTCGGCGCATCGGTAAGCCGAATTCTGTCGCCGTCGGGGAGCCACAACGCACCCGGCAGCGGATCATCATCTATCTATTGCTCCGACCGAGGTCAGAGTCACGCGGCCTACCCGCCTCCCGAATCGCGTCCGGCTGACGCGGCAACCGAAGTTGCGAGAGACTGCGTGGCCTTGCACCCCGCGAGGTTTGCCTGTGCGTCGCCGTTGCCGACGCCGCCGAGGATTCTTAGGCCCTCGTTTCACCCATCACCTGTGCCTTAGTCGGTTGCCCGAGCCTGGGCCATCGGCTGGTTTGTTTTCTGCTGCACGTGCTGTCGCCGCCCGGAAGCGGCTCCCCCGTTTGTCACGGGGCGCGGTGCCGTGTGGTGTTCGGACTTTCCTCATCGCTCCCGGTTCGAAAACCGAGCGCGACGCGATGATCTGATGCGACGAACGGGTGGGCTCTGTGCTTTCTAAGTAGTCACCCTGAGCGTTGCCGAACGAACCCCGTAGTAATGTCGACGACGGTGATCCTTCGACTTCGCTCAGGATGACGTTGAAAACGAACCCGTTTTGGTGTCAGCTTGCGATTTCGGCATCAATCTGATCGCCCATCTCATGGAAGAGTTCGGCGTCAACGATCATGCGGCCGGTGTGCTCGCAGAGGGGGATGTGCGCGCGCTGCTGGATCTCGATCTGCTGCTGGGGCGGGATGGCGAAGCCACCGGCGGCACCGCGTTCGAGCGGAACGACGGCGCGTCCATCGCGAAGGCGACCCCGCAGACGCTTATACATCGCCGTGTGCTTGGCGTCAACGTCTTGGGCGGCTTTGTCGCGGCGTTCGGCCAGGCCTTTTTCTTCGCTGGCCGTCTCGTTCATCACGCCGCCCAACTCTTCGCGCTTCTGGGCGAGCATTTCGTTGAGTTCGTTGAGGCGCGCGTCGGTTTCCTCGACTTTGAACTGGCGCGGCTCGACGCCCCGAGCGATCTGGTCGATCTGGCCCTGAGCGTCGATGATGCGCTGGCGTGAAGCTTCGATCTCTTTAGAGAGCGCGTCGTACTCGCGGTTGTTGCGGACCTGGTTCTGCTGCTCGGTGTACTTGCGAATCGCGTTTTCGCTTTCCTTCATCTCATTCTCATTCTGCCGGTGCGCCTGGGCGTCGTCCTGAGCTTCCTGAGCGAGTGCGCGTTTGCGGTCTTCGAGCGTAGCGCGTTCGGCTTCGAGTTCGGCGATTTCGTCGGGCAGGTCGCCACGGAGCTTGCGCAGCCGGTCGAGCTTGCTGTCCAGGTGCTGCAAACGCGACAGGGCGCGCAGCTGCGTGATCGTCGGAGTGTCGGCGGTGAGTTCTGCCATAGGATTCGGAGTGTGATCGTCAGAAATGGGAGGTGCGGAGCCTACGTGTTACGATGACGTGCCGTACGGGTTCGCCAAATTGAGGCGAAGGTATCTCACCGTTCGGCGACGTGAACGCGCGAAGGGTCAGTACGCGTTTGCGTCCGGCTCCACGCGATGGCGGGAAGCTGGTCGGCTAGGTAGGCGACCAATATCTGCTCCGTAACGCGCTCGGTTTCATAGTGACCAGCGGTAACGTACGTCAGGCGCGGATTTCCGTCTGCGTCGAGCACGTCGGAGAACAGGTGGTAGGTCACGTCGGCCGTCACGTACGCATCGGCTCCCGATTTCAAGGCAAGCGGCAGAAAGCTGCTGCCCGACCCACCACACACGGCGACACGCTGGATCGGCTTGTCGGCGACGGCGGCACGGACGGCGGGCGTATCGAGTCGATGGCAGACATGATCGAGAAACGCTCGGGGCTCCATTGCGGACGGCAACTCGCCGATGGCACCCAGGCCAGTCCAGCGGTCCTCTTGCCCGACTTCGATCCAGTCGAACGCAGGTTCTTCGTACGGATGCGCATCACGCAGCGCCCGTATCAACGCGGCTTTCGCCACGCGCGGGGCCAGTATTTCGAGTCGAATTTCGGACTCGCGCGCCAGTTCGCCGGTCGGCGTTGCGGTCCAGGGCGATGATCCGTCGAGCGGGCGGAACGTACCGGTGCCCCCGGTCACGAAGCTGCATTCAGCGTAGTTGCCCAACTCTCCGGCGCCTGCGTCGGCCAGCGCCTTGCGGACCGCGTCGACGTGACCGGTCGGGACGAAAGCGATCAGTTTGGCGAACCGGTCTTGTGAGGGGCGAAGGACACGCGTGTCGCTCAGTCCAAGTTGGCTAGCGAGGGCGAACGAGACGCCGTCGCGCGCCGAGTCGAGGTTGGTGTGCGCGCTGACGAGAGAAATACCTGCTCGCGCAAAAGCGAACGCCAGTCCGCTCGGACCTGCACCCGCGGCGAACCGCTTGCTCGGCTTGAACAGCAGCGGATGATGCGTCACGACCACGTTTGCTCCCGTTGCAACGGCTTCGGCGAGCACTTGGGGCGTGGCGTCGAGCGCAATCAGCCCACGCAGGACTGGCTGTGCCTGGTCGCCGACTTGCAGCCCGACGTTGTCCCACGGTTCGGCCAGGTCCGACGGCCCCCAGCGCGTCAGAGCGGACCACACATCGGCGACAGTTGGGGTACTCATGAAAGTGGGGGGATTGTACGTGTGCGTCCCGATAGGCGAACGCCTTCCTCCTCATCGACACGGAGCAGCAGCAGGCCGCCGACCACGAAAAAGAGGACGGTGACGGACATGCCCGCGCGGT
>CAXBBB010000292.1:0-4210 GCA_963973615.1 uncultured Rhodothermales bacterium
CTCGTCGGCCTGCAACGTCGACAGCATCTCGGCCACACGCGCCTGCTCGCGCTGCGCGGTCTCGGCATCGGGGTACGGCTTCAGCTTACGCAGCTTGGCAGCGGCCGGGTCGCTCAGGGCCAAGCCAGCCAGGATCTCACGGAGCGCGTCGAAGCCCAGCTTCTCGGACGCGGAATCGGGGTACAGTTTCATGCTCTATGCAACGCGCGTCACGCACGCTTGCGCCCGGGAGCGGAGTGAGAATGCTGCGAGGAAGCACAGCCTCTGCCTGGCCTTCCCCCTACCCACCTGTCATCGCGAGGACCCCGGATCAGGTCCGGGGCAGGCTCCGGCCGTGGCGATCTGCGGCTACCTGAGCACGTTCAGATCGCCTCGTCGCTGTGCTCCTCGCGATGACAGGTGGAGGGTGCGGTAGCGGGACTACTGAAGGCATCGGTTGGCCAGTTGAGGAGTCAGGGCGCTTCGTCACCAATCCGCAGCCAGGTCGCGCCAGTCGGGATTGAGGCAGTCGATCAGCGCCTCCTTGCGGCGGCGCGGTCCTTTCTTGATCTGCTTCTCGCGCCGGATCGCGTCGTTGACGTAGCCGAAGCGTTCGGCGTACATCAGATCGGTAATGCGATATCGGCTGCTGAACGAGCCGGGGTTGCGGCATGTGCGATGTTCTTCCACCCGGCGCCGGATGTCGTTCGTCACGCCGACGTAGAGCACGGTGCGGTGCTTGTTCGCGAGGATGTAGACGTAGTATTCGTGTCGGCGCGGCATGGCAAGAGCGTCAAAGCTGAACCCTGCTCTATGTCATCGCGAGCGAACCGCTCATGAGAAACGACGGGGCCTTGAAGTCAGCCGAAGCCTGTCTGCCTTACGCGATGAGCGGGGCGATGACGAGGGCTACGACGGCGATCAGCTTGATCAGGATGTTGAGGCTCGGCCCCGACGTGTCCTTGAGCGGGTCACCGACCGTGTCGCCGACGACGGCGGCTTTGTGCACGTCCGATCCCTTGCCGTAGTGCACGCCGTTGACGGTTACGCCGCCTTCGATCTGCTTCTTGGCGTTGTCCCATGCGCCACCGGCGTTGGACTGGAAGATGGCGAAGAGTACGCCGCTAACGGTTACACCGGCGAGCAGGCCGCCCAGCATGTCCTTGCTGATGAAGCCGATCGCAACCGGAACGATGATCGCCAGCAGACCCGGAGCGACCATCTCGCGGATGGCGGCCTTCGTCGAGATGTCGACGCAGCGGCGGTAGTCGGCTTTGGCCGTGCCTTCGCGCAGGCCTGGGATCTCGCGGAACTGGCGACCGACCTCGGTGATCATGTCGCCTGCTGCGCGGCCCACGGCGCCCATCGCCATCGCCGAGAAGACGTACGGCAACATGGCACCGATGAGCAGTCCGCCCAGAATGATCGGGTTGGCCACGTCGATGTTCTCGACGCCTGCCGTCACCATGAAGGCGGCGAAGAGGCCCAGCGCCGTCAGCGCAGCCGACGCAATGGCGAAGCCTTTGCCGATGGCAGCCGTCGTGTTGCCGACCGCGTCCAGCTTGTCGGTACGCTCGCGAACGACCGGGTCGAGGTGTGCCATTTCAGCGATACCACCGGCGTTGTCCGAGATCGGCCCGTAGGCGTCAACGGCCAGCTGAATACCGGTAACCGAGAGCATGCCGACGGCTGCAATCGCGATACCGTAGAGCCCAGCGGCTTCGCTCGCACCGATGATGGCGAGGGCGATGATGACGGCGGGGATGCCCGTCGAGAACATGCCCACGCCCAGACCGGCGATGATGTTGGTGGCGGCTCCCGTCACGCTCTGGCTCGCGATTCCCAAGACCGGCTTCTTGTCCGTAGCCGTGTAGTACTCGGTAACCAAGCCGATCAGCGTACCGGCGACAAGGCCGACGACGATGGCGCCGAACACGCCGAATGCGCTGTACTCGACGATGATCGCCGAGTTGAGCGGCGACGGCGAGGACCACGTATTGGGCAGCATCCACGCCGTGATGAAGTAGGCCAGAACGATCATGACACCGACCGCGCCGAACTCGCCGACGTTGAGGGCCGTCTGTGGGTTGCCGCCTTCCTTGACCTTGACGAAGAACGATCCCAGGATCGAAACGACGATACCGACGCCTGCGATGACGAGCGGAAGCAGGACGGCGCTCAGTCCGTTGAAGTCGTCCAGAAAGCCGCCGCCGATGCCGAACTGCGGGATGAAGACGGCGCCGAGCACCATCGTACCGATGATCGAGCCGACGTACGACTCGAACAAGTCGGCGCCCATGCCAGCCACGTCGCCCACGTTGTCACCGACGTTGTCGGCGATCGTGGCGGGGTTGCGCGGGTCGTCCTCGGGGATGCCTTCGTAGACTTTTCCGGCCAGGTCAGCGCCCACGTCGGCCGCTTTAGTGTAGATGCCGCCGCCGACACGTGCGAACAGCGCGATCGACGAAGCGCCGAGCGAGAAGCCCGAAATGATGGCGATGACGCCTTCCATGCTCACGCGCAGACCGACGCCGTCCAATCCGGCGTAGTCGATGCCTGCCGTGAACGCGATAAAGAGAATGCCCAGTCCGAGTACGCCCAGTCCGACGACCGAGAGGCCCATGACCAATCCACCCGAGAAGGCGACGTTGAGGGCGGCGCCCAGGCTCGTGCGCGCAGCGTTCGTCGTGCGCACGTTGGCTTTGGTGGCGACGGTCATGCCGATGAAGCCTGCCAAACCAGAGCAAAACGCGCCGACGATGAACGAGACGGCAATCAGCCACGACGCGTTCTCCTGCAACCCGTTGGCGACGCCCAGCAGGACGGCGACGGCGATGACGAAGACCGTGAGGACGCGGTACTCGCGCTTCAAGAACGCACGCGCGCCCTCGGCGATGTTGGCGGCGATTTCCTGCATTTCAGGCGTGCCGTCGTCCTGTCGGCTGACCCATCCGGCGCGGATAAAGGCGTAGGCGAGCGCCAGCAGTCCGGCTGCAGGCGCGATGTATATGCTCCAGTGCATAGTAGTGTGTTGGGTGAATCGAAAACGGAACCGCGCGCTCGCCCGAAGTGGCGGCACGCGGCAAGGTTTGGGTTTCACCAGGAGGCTTGGCCGCCTATAGCAGACGCTTCCACACAGCCCGGTAGAAGAATGAAAGTAGAAAATACGTTACGGCGCTGCTATGGAGACGCTGCACAATCTGAGTACGGCCCAGACGTTATCCAGGGCTTGTGCTTGAAGGCGCTCTCTATGCCCTTCCCTCGCGATTTAGCGCGACGCTACTCCGAATCGGTAGCTGACCTGTCCCCTTCGGGCAATTCAGGACGCCACTTGTTGAAGCGATTCATCGCCGTCTGCGTGCCATCGACGATCCAGGTGAGCGCCTGCTTGACGGCGACAGGAATCGCCTGATCGACGAGCGCTTGCTGCTCCGGCGTAAATGGATCGAGCACGTACTCAGCCTGTCGCCCGCGAGGAAAGTCCTTGCCGATACCGACGCGCAGGCGAGGATACTGCTCCGTTTTGAGCAGTGCGTTCAGGCTCTTCAGCCCGTTGTGTCCGCCGTCCGAGCCCCCGGGCCGCAGGCGCAGCACACCGGGGTCCAGCGCCAGGTCGTCCACGATCACGAGCACGTCCGACGGCTCCAAGTTGTGCGCCCGCACGAGCGCTTTGACCGACTCGCCCGACAGGTTCATGTACGTCTGTGGCATCGCGACACCGAACGAACGCGCGCGCCAGCTTCCCCATCCGCCCAGACTGTTGCCCGGTAGCAGTTCCAGGTCGACCCGCGTACGAGCAGCAATCGCTCGCGCTACGTCGAAGCCGATGTTGTGACGGGTACCATCGTACTCGGGACCGGGATTGCCCAGTCCGACGATCAGTCGTTTCGCTTTGGCCATGAGGTATCGAGGGTTGGTGGTTCTGAATGGCCAAACCTGAGGATTGGCCCATTTCATCTACAACGTCATCCTGAGCCTGTCGAAGGATCTCCATTATCAGACGACAGAGATCCTTCGACAGGCTCAGGATGACAGGAAAAAGGTACGAGAGTAGTCCTCATGGCATTCGTTTCACTCAATGACAGGAAAAAGGTACGAGAGTAGTCCTCATGGCATTCGTTTCACTCACTGACAGGAAAAAGGTACGAGAGTAGTCCTCATGGCATTCGTTTCACTCACTGAACGACCACCGGCTGAAGCCGGTGGGTTCGAAATCGACTGAAAGTCGTGG
>CAXBBB010000293.1:0-4209 GCA_963973615.1 uncultured Rhodothermales bacterium
TTTTGAGCAGCGCCTGCTGCACGCCCTCACCACTCACGTCGCGCGTGATCGAGGCGTTGTCGCCCTTGCGCGCGATTTTGTCGATCTCGTCGATGTAGACGATTCCGCGTTCGGCGCGCTCGATGTTGTAATCGGCGGCGGCGAGCAGGTGAGTCAGGATACTTTCGACATCCTCACCGACGTAGCCCGCTTCGGTCAGAGCGGTCGCGTCCGAAATGGAGAACGGCACGTCGAGCGCTTTGGCGAGCGTCCGGGCGAGGAGCGTTTTCCCTGTTCCGGTCGGTCCTAAGAGCAAGATGTTGGACTTCTCGATCTCGACGTCGTCGAAGTCGGGCAGGAAGTCTTCCTCGATCCGCTTGTAGTGGTTGAAGACGGCGACGGCGAGCGCTTTTTTTGCCTGATCCTGCTCGATCACGTAGTCGTCGAGCTTACGCTTGATGCCCAGCGGCGTCAGCCTCGCCGACCCGAACGCGCGACGAGGCGGAAGCGTCATCGTGCTCAGGTCGCTCTCGATGATCGACTCGGCGTCTTTGACGCAGCGGTCGCAGATGTACACGTCCGGCCCGGCGATCATCGACGTGACTTCGTGCGCGGTGCGCCCGCAAAAACTACAGCGAATCACGTCGCCGCTGCGACGGATGCTCATGGGAGGGGACGACATAGGCAAAGGGGAGACTCAAAGGTCGTACTATCGGCGGCTGCATGCAACTCCTTTACTTTCAAGACCCCGCACGAATCGCAGTCACCCTATGCCGCCTCCTCCCCACTCTATCGCAGATCACCTGCCCGATGCCTTCGTCGACCGCCTAGAAGCGATCGTCGGAGCCCAACGCCTGCCTGCGATCCTGTCGACGTTCGGGCCGCCTGCTCGCGTCGGATTTCGATTCAACCCGCTCGTCGCGCCACCGAGCGAGTCGCGCGAAGCGTTGATCAACGCTGGCATCGCGTTCGAGCCGGTGAGTTGGTACGCCGATGCCGCGACCGTCCATGCGGACGACCGCGATGCGCTGCTCGCTACTCTGCAGGCCGAGTCGGGCGCGGTCTATCTGCAAAACCTGTCGAGCATGGTGCCGCCGCTCGTCCTCGACCCGCGATCCGACGAGCGGATTCTGGACCAGACGGCAGCGCCCGGAAGCAAGACGCTCCAACTCGCCGCGCTGATGGGCGAACTTGATGACGATGCCGAACTCGTCGCCGTCGAAGTCGTCAAGCCGCGCTTTTATAAACTGAAAGCCAATCTCGCGTCGGGCGGCGCGCCTCACGTGCGGACGTACCTGCAGGACGGCATGAAGGTCGGCCGCTACCGCCCCGAGCACTTCGACGCCGTTCTGCTCGACGCGCCGTGCTCGACCGAAGGCCGCTTTCGATGGGACGAGCCTGGGACGTTCGCGTATTGGTCCGAGCGCAAAGTCGCGGAGATGGCTCGCAAGCAAAAGCGTTTGCTCGCTGCCGGACTCGACGCGTTGAGGCCTGGCGGCGTTCTCGTCTACTCGACCTGCTCGTTCGCGCCCGAGGAGAACGAAGCCGTCGTCGCCCAGGCCCTCGCCGATGACGACCGACTGAGCCTGGACCCGATCACCGTCGACGTACCCGCCTTCTCGTCGGCTCTCGGCGAGTGGCAGGGACAGAGGTTCGAAGGCGTCGCCAACGCACGGCGTATCGTGCCGGATGGGACGTTCGAGGGCTTCTTCGTCGCGCGGATTCGGAAGGCGGTGTAGATCCAGGATCGTCGCGCGGATCTGTCTCTCTTCGCACAAACCAAAACGCCCGATGAGTCCCAAGAAGCTCTCCACCGGCGAGAGTGGTGAGCATTTCCTGGTGTACACCGGGCGTAGGTCGTCAGTACCGCTCGCCTTGGCCTGCGTTCCGTCCGATCAGTCCAGCGAGCCGTCCCAGCGGTCGTATACGCGCGGCGCCCCAGCGAACGGACTGCCGCCACCGACCCACTCGGAGGCATGGACTTCGACCGCGCGAAACTCGCCGATTTGTCCGCCTCCGTTGTCGTCCTGCCCGCCGACTAACAGCGTGAGCGTCGTACCACTCGGCATGTCGGGTAGGACGCTTTTGGGAATCGAGAAGACGATGCGTCCCGTTTCGGTCGAGCCGAGGGGGTTGCGCGCGTCGGCTTCGGCTGGTCGGTACTCGCCGAGCACGTTGCCCAGATAGTCTTCGACGCGTACGCCACCGCCGACGAAGACCAGGTGCGTGTAGCCGCTCTCGACGCGCGCGTTCGCTTCGCGCCCTACCTGCATCGGCCCCGGCCCGGGACCGAACGCCAACGCCGCCATCGTGAGTTGAAACCCGAACTGCGGATTCCAGCCGGGATCGACGAGCCGGGCCATCTCGATCTCGAAAAACCACGCGTCATCTGTTTCGGCGATGCGCAGTCCGGTCGCGTCGAAAATACCCGGCGCGAATGCCGGTCCGGTCGGATAGGTGTAGGTGCCGGACGCGCCCTTGTCATCGCCTCGTGGCAAGTCGACGGACAGGCGCATTCGCGAGTCGGTAGGAGCAGGCGTTTTGATCGTCGCATGCTCCAGAAGCGGCCACGCTGGACCGCTCATCGCAGGCAGGCGCGCGATCTCGGACTGACTCAGCGGCGTCGCCCACTCAAAACCGGCCCAGCGCGCTGTATCAGGCAGGGCGATCCGCTCGTCGATGCCTACGACGACCTCGTTGACGCTGGCATAGGTGACGGCCATGCCTGGTCCATACTCGCGCGCCAACCGGACGGTCGTCGGCGCGTCCGATACGGCTACGGTTTTGCGCCCGCCCAGCGCCTCGAACACGACGTTCAGCGGCCGCTCGAACGCTGATGCGCTATCGGCTGGTTCGGGCGTGATCGTCAGGTCGAGCGTGTGCGCGCCGTTGGAGGCCTCGCCCAGAAACTCGCCCCGGGCTATCGTTCCGCGCTCCACCCGCAGCCGAACGTGTCCGCCTTCGACGCGGACGCGAGCGGTCACGTCGTCGCCCCACGCATGGGGCAGGCGAGGCGCGACGGCGAGTGTGTCGGGCGCGCGGTGCGTGACACCGGCGAAGTCTTCGAGCGCGTTACGGACGTATTCGGCTAGCGTCCACGCCTGAGAAACGGTTCCGGTCAAGCGGGGCAAGTCAAAACCGGGGCGCGGGAGCGCGTCGGAGTTTTCGGCCATCGTGCCTATCGCGCCGCGACCGAGCGCCATCTGCGTCAGAAAGTCGAGTTGCTCGTAGGCGAGATCGGGCGCGTCGGCGCGGGCCATCAGGGAGACGAGCGGGCCGGTATTCCACGTCCAGATCGTACCGTTGTGATAGGCGGCATCCTTCGGGTATGCCTCGGGCGCGAGGTGATAGGGGTGAAACGCCGAGTCCGTCTGCGCCAGCGACGCGACGCCCCACGGATAGACGATCTCTTCGGCCAGCGCGCGAACGAGAGCACCTGAAGCCTCGGGTTCTAGCGCCAGCGCACGTGCAGCGAGCAACTGATTGGGCCGCGTCTGAGCATCAGGCGTGCCGTCGGCGTCGAGGTGGTCGTAGAGCAGCGGACTGCCCGGCATCTGGAAGCGATCCAGAATCACCGCTCTCAAGCGGTCGGCGGCCTGTTGGTATCGGGTGGCGTCGCGCGTCAGTCCTTCGGATCGGGCGATATCGGCTGTAGCGATGAGTTGCGCATAGAACAGCGCCTGGATTTCGACGGCGCGGTCACCGCGCGGGCTCCACTCGCGGCCTGGCCCGGCGGAGGCATCCATCCACGTCTCCTGATCGCCGTGGCGGAGCAAGCCGTCTGCATCCGTTTGAGCGAGGGCAGCATCGGACGCGCGCTTGACGACCGGCCACATCTCGGCGCGGAAGTCCGAGTCGTCGGTCAGGCGCAGGTAGTTACGCGCCATGATCGCGAACCACGGCGTACCGTCGGCGGTGTTGTACGTCACGTCGCCGAGCGACACAAAGTTGGGAATGCGCCCGTAGGTCTCGCTTTCGGGATCGTCGTCCTGGTAGCGCCCAAACGCCAGCAGGATCTCGCGCGCGTCTTCCCACTGTCCCGAGACGAGAAACGCGCCGGGCAGACTGATGAAGGTGTCCCGGCCCCAGTAGTTGTTGAACCACGGCAGCCCGGCGAACAGGCCCGGCCCGCGCTGATTCATATGAAGCGCGTCGAGTGCGATCCGGGCGAGGGCAAACGCGCGGTCGAAATCTGGGTCCGCCGCCGAGATCCACGCATCGGCGAGCAAT